>NZ_CAUQKJ010000009.1 GCF_963518785.1 uncultured Campylobacter sp. | reverse complement strand
GCAGCTTTGTGCCCACGCCGTCGGTAGCGCCTAGGATCGCAGGTTTTTTGTAGCCAGCAGGCAGCCTTACTGCGCCCGAAAACGAGCCGATACCGCCTAAAACGTGCGGAGTTTGCGTCGCTTTAACGAACGGTTTTATCGCGTTTACGAAGTCATTTCCCGCGTCTATATCGACGCCCGCGTCTTTGTAGCTTATCAAATTTTATCCTCCAAGATGGTATAATTTCGCAGATTTTAGCTAAAATCGAATAAAAACGCTATAAAGGCCCATCTTGAAATTTAAACACGCCGTCGTCATCACGGGCAGCATCGGTAGCGGCAAGAGCGCGGTTTGCGAGCTACTTCGTGATCGCGGATTTGAGATTATCGACGCCGATAAGATTTCTCATGATGTTTTGGATCGCTGCGCCGCGCAGGTGGCTGAAATTTTCGGCACGCAATACGTCGTGCAAAAAGACGTACAGGCTGCAAATTTGAACCCCCAAGCGGAATTTAACGCTAGATCGGATGAGGAAATTTCGTCCGCCACCTGCGCCTCGGTGGACCGAAAAAAACTAGGCGAACTGGTGTTTAAAAACCCGGCGGAGTTAGCAAAACTCGAAGCGCTGCTGCATCCAAAGATAACGGCTGAAATTTTATCGCAGGCGCAGGCTTTGGAGGCGAAAGGAAGGCTTTACTTCGTCGATATTCCGCTGTTTTTCGAGGGCAAGAGGTATGAGTTTTTCGACAAAGTGGCGGTCGTTTATGCGCCTAAAGATACGCTGATTTCGCGCGTGATGAAGCGAAATGGGCTGGATCATGCCGCCGCAAAGCACCGCGTGGAGCTACAAACTAATATCGAGCAAAAGCGCGCTATGGCGGATTTTGTGATAGACAATAGAAGCGATCTTGCCGCGCTTAAGACCGCGGTGGAGAGATTTTTAAAAGAGCTAGAAGATAAAATTTAGCCCTTTGCGCGGTTGCGTAAAATTTATACGTAAATTGAGATGAGTTGAAAATAAAGGAGAGGCGATGAGGATCGGTAGCTGTGCCCAAAGCGGTGCTAAATTTCAAAATTTTAAAAGTATGCCACTTAAAGAGCGGTTGAAATTTACGGTGCGAACGGTTTTGCTCTCCGCGCTGTTTGCGACGGGCGCTGCGGCGGAGATCGACGATCTAAGAAAGGGCTGCGCCGCTGGGAGCGAGATGGATTGTAAAAAACTAAGCCGCGTGATAAACGAGCTACAGCGCAACTGCGACGCCGGCGGCGAGGAAAACGCGCTGGATTGCGCGAATTTGGGCTATGCATACGACTCAAATAGAAGCTTCAGGCAGGCCGCGCGCTATTACGATAGGGCGTGCAAGCTCGGCGAGCAGAAGGGCTGCGTCTATTTAGGGCTGCTCTACAACGACGGGCAGGGAGTCACGCAAGATCGTAAGAGGGCGAATGAGCTTTTTAGCGATGCTTGCAAGAAAAATAGCAGCGAGGGGTGCGCTAGCCTTGCATACAACTATAAAAAGGGGCTCGGCGTCTATCCAGACACGAAAAAGGCGATCGAACTTTTGATCAAGGCTTGCAAGATGGGACAGGTAGAGGCGTGTCATAACCTAGGGCTTAGCTATGTTCTCGGCGAAGGCGTGAAAAAGGACGCGGACAGGGCTAGGACATTTTTTACGAGGGCTTGCGAGCAAGGACACGCGGATTCGTGCGTAAATTTAGGCGTTACGTATTTCAAGGGCGACGGCGGGCAAAAGGATCATGCGCTTGCTGCGAAGTATTTTAGCGAAGCGTGCGAAAAAAGCGACGAGCCGCTAGCCTGCTCAAATTTAGCGTATCAATACGAAAAAGGCTGGGGCGTAGCGAAAGATAAAAAGAGGGCGCGCGAGCTTTATGAAAAGGCTTGCAAGCTCGGAAGATTTGATGCTTGCGAGCATTTAAAGGCTATGAGGTAGGCTCTAACATCAAGCGTGAAAGGCTTACGATAAACCAGCTAACTAATGGGGGCGAGTTAGTAAAATATGTCTCAAAAGGGTCTAAAATAAGCGATGCGCTTAAATTTAGATAGAAGTAAAATTTTAATAAAGCGTTAGTGAGCGTTAGTAATTTTAAAAATTTGCGAGGTAAATGATGAAAATTTCAAAATATAATGCGAGCGGCAATGATTTCGTGATTTTTACGGATTCGGTTAAGGCGGATAGATCCAAGCTAGCGCGTGAGCTATGTGATAGGCGTGATGGAGTAGGCGCTGACGGGCTCATCGTCGTGCTACCGAAATTTAACGGTATCGAGGGGATAAATTTCGAGTGGGAATTTTATAATAGCGACGGCAGCACCGCCGATATGTGCGGCAACGGCTCGCGAGCGGTATGCATGTATGCGTATGAGAATTTCTTGGCCGCGCAGAGTATGAAATTCCTAAGTGGCGCAGGCGTAATTAGCGGCGAAATTTTCGGTATTTTCGGCGGAAATTTGAGTGAAAGCATGCGAGGCGAGCTACGCAATGTAAGCTTCGGCGAGATTTTCAATCTTCGCCCTAACGCTCACGCGTTAGTAGCTAACGTCGAGGTAATGCTAACACGCCCCAAACGCCTGGGCGAGAGCTTTGAGGAGGCAGGGCTAACGTGGTATTTTTATAACATAGGAGTGCCGCATTTGGTAACTTTTGTTAGTGATTTAAATGAGTTCAATGCCGCGCTAGCCCGCGATCTGCGTGAAAAGTATAACGCTAACGTTAATTATGCGTTAGTTCAAAGCCGCCTCGCAAGCAAAATTTTAAAGGTGCGCACCTTTGAGCGTGGCGTAGAGGCAGAAACTCTCGCATGCGGTACGGGGATGGCAGCATGCTTCATCGCAGGCGTCGAAAATATGGGGCTAACTCCCGACATCCGCGTGATACCCGCAAGCGGTGAAACGCTAAATTTGCGCTTAGGGGATGGAGGCAAAATTTACTTTCGCGGCGACGTTAGGCATACTTTCGATGGCGAATTTATCGGATACGTGGAGTAAACAGGGCGGAATTTCGAGCCGGTTTGCGCGAGAATCCGTCAAATTTTCAAGTGCGATTTATACAAGATTTCGCTTTTCGCTACGTTTGATAAAATAATATATTTGCAATACAGCATTGGAATTTTAAAATTTTATGATGATGAAATTTTAAAATTTACAGGGCATGGTTTGCGTGAGAATTTTAATTTTGAGGTAAAATTTGTCGTTTCACTGCAAAATTTAATTCCAAATTTCGGAATTTTATGAAATAAAATTTTAAGATTTTAGCGTGCGGAATTTTGCTACTAAATTTAAAATTTTTGCTTGAATTTTATATTTGTATTGCATTAATTTGGGCTTTTGTGGAATTTAGCATTATAAATTTACGCTCTAGCCCGCTCGTTCGGTTTATAATTTTTGCTGCCACCGCAAAAAATCCGTCTTGTTCGCACAAGTGAAATCCGACACTAATAGCAAAAACGCGACATCAAGCGCAAATCCTCGGCGCGGATAAATCTATCATTGACGATAAAGGCTGGATTTGTAGATGCGGCAATTCTTGAAGCGCGGTAGAATTTACTAACGACGATAAAAGCATAGTGTAGTTACGGCGAAATTTAAAATTTGCACCAGCCGAATTCCGTCGCGCCGTCATTTTGTCGTTTAAATTTTAAATTCCATCCGCGTCGGTTTTGCCGAAACTAGGCATAAAATCTGATGATTAACTCTCTGGCGAGCGCTAAAATCACGACGAAAATTATAAATTTTAATAAAGATTTTTGTCGCATCGTGGCGAGCATAGCGATGCCGAATAAAACGAGCGCAATGTCTAAAAATGTATCTTTCATACGCTTAATTGAAATTTAATCAAAATGCTAAGTATGATAAGAAGTATTATAAAGCGCAAGATTGAGCGTATGGAGGATAGATCGCCAAATTCTTTGTCATATTCCTTTTTTACCTCCCACTCGGCTTTCCATGCGAACATTTTTACTATAAAATCCAGCATTTTCATCTCCTTTTTTAAGGCGAGTCGCATAAAACGAAATTTTGTCGCGCCACGTGAAATTAAAGAATTCTATCTAATTGGCGCTTAAAATTTTTAATTTTGGGCTATTTGTCGGCGTTTTGGACGAGGGCTTTTTCGTATTTTTCGATAAAGCTTCGCCCTGCCTCGCATAGGCGGTAGATAAAAATCTTCGACGCCTTGCCCGCGTCAAGCCCCGTATCCTTAATGCTTTCGCGCTGCAGATAGCTCCAGTTTTTATGAATTATGTCAAGAGTCGATTTGATCGATGTGTAGTTGCGCCCACTCGCAGCTGCGAATTCGTTTACGGGTCTCATAAACTCCGCATCGCTTTGCTTATTGCGACACAAAAGCCCATCTTCGCCTTGCGATTCGACCAGTTTTAGCGTTTCATAAATGAGTTTATCTTTTAATTTGATCATCGGCTTTCCCTTGCGTAATTGATATGGGTTTACCAAAATTATATCATAAAATTTGTATTTTTATGATATGAAGTGTCAATAAATCAGAAGCTAAGCGCGAATTCATGAAACGGCACTACATCGCAGCGGATACCCTCAATCTCGAGCCTACCGGAGTTTGCCATAGAAACAACCTTTAGGCTCGTGATACCGAGCTTCTTGAGCGCGCTTAAAATTTTGCGGAATTTTAAAAAGATGATGTCTGCGTCGCTGAAAGGAATGACGAGAACCCCCATCTTTAGAGCAGGTAGGTAAAAATCCAGCTCTTTTGTGTAAAAAATCGGCGTACTTAGCCCCAAAAGCTCGCAAAAAAGGACGTTGGCAAATTTTTTGGAGAAGTCCTTTTTGCTTGTTAAAATTTCGCGCATGTTAAAATGCGAAAAATATAGTTTTTTTGCACGCGTAGGCTCGCCCGCTTTGCTTAAAAATCTGATGAAATTTTCCCGCTCAAGTTTGGCGATAGTGCCGTATACGGCATCTTTGGAGATCTTGATGCGCGGCTTTAGCGCGGTGTAAATTTTATTTACGCTAAACGCGGCGTGGACGAAGCCTAGGCACTCTTTGAGGATTAAAATCTCCGTGCGGCTAAAGTTTGCCGCAAGCAGCCTCTGCTCAAATTCTAAAATTTCGGCAGGCGCTATGAAGGGGTTTTTTGCGCCGCCGCCTTGGGCTAAAAATGCCGAAATCATCGAGTTTATCTCGTTGTGGCGCTTATCGAAGGCGATAAATTCTTCAAACGAAAGCGGCAAAAGCTCAATCCGCTCAAAGCCCGGCAGGATCAACTCTCTATCGCGAGTAGAGATGATAAAACGCTTTAAATTTAGCCCTCCAGCAAAGCTTTGAAGCGATGAAATTTCAAAATCGGCGCTACTGAAATTATCTAAAAAAAGAGATGAAATTTGCTCGTTGGCGGCTAAAAATTCTTTGATCTTGCGGAAGAAATTCTTACTCCTGTTTTCTGCTCCATAGGATTCCACTTTTTTTGCATTGTTTGAGCCATTTGCGCTTGCGTTTTTTGTATCTGTATTTTTTGCGGCGGCGCGATAAAATTCTTCTATATCCGAAATTTCCGCGTCTAACGTAGCTTCTCTACTTATTTCATATTCATTTGCTGCGCTAGCCTTTGTATTGTCCGCACTATTTCTAGCCACGAAAATTGCATCATTCGCTACCGCCTCTTCAAGGCGTAGATCAGCTAAATTTAGATACAAAATTTCGTCTTTTTTAAGTTCTGAAATTTCATTTTTCAGCACGGCGCTTTTGCCGGAATTTAGCACTCCGTATATTATAGTTTTGGGCGAGTCTATACCTCTTTTGCGCGGGATAAAGCCTGCAAATTCCGGCGGATTTTCGTAAAAAAATTTTAGATCATTCATGGCGAGTATTTTAAAATTTTCCTTATTAAAAGGAAATAAATCTGAAAAATCCTATGAAATTTTTATGTCTATTTCAAATTTATCTAAAATTTTTGTATTGAAAATTTCCGACACTCTAAAAAATTTTTGAAATTCTATATATTTTTCCTTATTAAAAGGAAATATTTCCATAAAATTTAGCTATTTTCTTGACAAAACCAGAGCGCTTTTATATAATGTGCGTCTTTTGTTTGAAACAAAGGGTCGCGCGTTGCGACAAGTTCTTTATTAAGGAAAAGTGATGCAAAAAATTAGGTTAAAACTCAAGGCTTATGACCATCGAGTTTTAGATCGCACAGTTTCGGCTATCGTTGAAGCCGTAAAAAGAACAGGTGCGGACGTCAGAGGTCCCGTGCCGATGCCTACGAAGATTAAACGCTACACCGTTTTAAGATCTCCGCACGTAAATAAAGACTCCAGAGAGCAGTTTGAGATGAAAATTCACGCTCGTATGCTAGACATCGTAGCGGCTACGCCAGATACGGTTGATTCGCTAACTAAGCTTGATTTGGCTCCGGAAGTCAACGTCGAAGTTCACGCGATGGGCAAATAAGGGGTAAAACAATGGAATATATCGTAGAAAAAATAGGTATGAGTAGGACGATCGACACGAGCAGCACGCCCGTGACGCTTTTGCGACTTATCAATACCAAAATTTGCGAAGTTTGCGATGAGAAAAAAGCTATCGTAGCCTACGCAGACGGCAAAGCGCACAACAAAGCTATCGCCGGCATTCAAAAGAAATACAGCCTAAGCAAGGAATTTAATAAATTTGCGACTCTAAGCTTAGAAAATGCCGAGCTTGGCGATCAAAATTTAGATGTTTTGAGCGAAGCCAAGATCGTAAAAGTAAGTTTCAAATCTAAGGGCAAAGGTTATCAGGGAGTTATTAAGCGCCATGGCTTTGCAGGTGGTCCTGCAGCACACGGCAGCCGCTTTCACCGAAGGCCGGGCTCGATCGGCAACTGCGAGTGGCCGGGTCGCGTTCAGCCTGGTATGAGGATGGCGGGACACACTGGAAACGAAACGATCACTGCCAAAAACGAAGTCGTAAGCTTTGATGCCGAGAATAAAATTTTAGTGCTTAAAGGCTCGGTTCCTGGATTTAACGGCGCAATGGGCAGAATAAGGATAGTAAAATGAGTAAAGTAAGCGTGCTTAACGAAAAACTGGAAAAAGCAAGCGAAATTGAAATTCCTGCGAAATTTTCGGAAGTCAATTCGCACAATCTATATTTGTACGTCAAATCTTACCTTGCTTCGCTTCGTGCAAATACGGCTAACGCTAAAACTCGCGCGGAAGTTAGCGGCGGCGGCAAAAAACCATGGCGACAAAAGGGTCGCGGTGGCGCACGTGCGGGCTCAACGAGAACCAATGTCTGGGTAGGCGGCGCGGTCGCATTCGGTCCGACTAACGAGCGAAATTACGAGCAGAAGGTCAATAAAAAGCAAAAACGCCTTGCGTTGGAATTTGCTATCAATGAGAAAGCAAACGAGGGTAAAATTTTTATCTTCGACGATTTGGAGCTAAAAAGCGGCAAAACTAAAGATGCGGCAAATTTTATTAAGAAACTAGGCGTTAGAGATGCGCTAATCGTTAAAAACGAGCTGGACGCGCAAACTCTTTTGGCCTATAGAAATCTTAAGAATTGCTATGTCATCGATGCAAGCGAGGTCAATGCTTACCTAATCGCAGTTTACGGCTCAGTCGTATTCGAAAAAGCGGCATTTGAATCAATAGTGAAAGAGGACTAAAATGGCAGATATAACAGATATCAAAACGATCCTTTATACGGAAAAGTCTCTCGGTCTTCAAGAAAACGGCGTGGTCGTTATCCAAACTAGCCCGTCGGTTACGAAAAACGGACTAAAGAGCGTTTTAAAAAACTATTTCGGGATTACTCCGCTAAAGATAAATTCTTTAAGACAGGACGGCAAAGTAAAAAGATTTAAAGGCAGAACTGGCGCTAGAAACGATGTGAAAAAATTCTACGTCAAACTACCTGAAGGCGTAAGCCTAGAAAGCGTGGAGGCGTAAAATGGCGATTAAAACTTATAAACCGTATACTCCAAGTAGAAGATTTATGACAGGGCTTAGCAGCGAGGATATTACTGCAAAAGCTAGCGTTAGAGGCTTGCTCGTTAAAATTCCTGCCGCTGCCGGAAGGAACAATAACGGTCGCATTACTAGCCGCCATAAACAAGCAGGGGCTGCTAAACTTTATAGAATTGTCGATTTTAAGCGAAATAAATTCGGCGTTGCTGGCAAGGTCGAGGCGATCGAATACGATCCGAATCGCAACTGCCGTATCGCGCTGATCTCATACGCAGACGGCGAGAAGCGCTACATTATCAAGCCTAACGATCTTAAAGTGGGCGATGTAGTAGCTGCTGCCGAGGGTGGATTAGATATTAAACCCGGCAACGCGATGAAGATGAAAAACATCCCTGTGGGAACTATTCTGCATAATATCGAGTTAAAACCTGGCAAAGGTGCTCAAATGGCACGTAGCGCAGGAGGCTATGCTCAGCTTATGGGTAAAGAGGAAAAATATGTTATTTTACGCCTGCCTAGCGGCGAGATGAGAAGAGTGCTTGCAGAGTGCATGGCCAGTATCGGCGTAGTGGGTAACGAAGAGTGGGCAAACGTCGTCATCGGTAAAGCCGGACGTAATCGCCACAGAGGTATCCGTCCTCAAACCAGAGGTTCTGCGATGAATCCGGTCGATCACCCGCACGGCGGTGGCGAGGGTAAGAAAAACTCCGGTCGCCATCCAGTAACTCCGTGGGGCAAACCGACGAAGGGCTATAAAACTCGCCATAAAAAAGCGAGCGATAAGCTTATAATTTCAAGAAGGAAAGGAAAATAAAAATGGCTAGATCGCTAAAAAAAGGTCCTTTCGTAGATGATCACGTAATGAAAAAAGTCGTTGCGGCAAAGAAAGCCGGCGATAACAAACCGATCAAGACCTGGTCGAGACGAAGCACGATCGTGCCTGAGATGATCGGACTTACGTTTAACGTTCATAACGGAAAGAATTTTATCCCGGTTTACGTCACCGAGCATCATATCGGTTATAAATTAGGCGAGTTCGCTCCTACGCGCACTTTCAAAGGCCACAAAGGCTCCGTGCAGAAAAAGATCGGCAAGTAAGGATAGAATATGAGTAAATCAACTATTAAATTTGTTCGTCTTTCGCCGACAAAAGCAAGACTTATAGCGAAGCAAATTCAAGGCATGAATGCGGAATTTGCCCTTGCTACTTTGGAATTTACCCCTAATCGCGGCGCGAAATATATCGCTACGGCGATTTCAAGCGCGGTTGCAAACGGCGGCTTTGAGCCTGAAGAGGTCGTAGTTACAAGCTGCCGAGTGGATGCGGGTCCTGTGCTTAAGAGATTTCGTCCGCGCGCCAGAGGTACGGCTAGCCGTATCCGCAAGCCTACTTCGCACATCATCGTCGAAGTAGCAAAACCAAGTAAGAAGGAAGCGTAAATGGGACAGAAAGTAAATCCGATCGGTTTAAGATTAGGAATTAATCGAAATTGGGAGTCTAGATGGTTCCCCTCTAAAGCGACGCTTTCCGAGAGTATCGGCGAGGATTACAAGATTCGCAAATTTTTAAAAGCCAAGCTTTATTATGCTGGAATTAGCCAAATTCTTATCGAAAGAACGGCTAAGAAAATTCGCGTAACGATCGTAGCCGCAAGACCGGGTATTATCATCGGCAAAAAAGGCGGCGAGGTCGAAAATTTAAGAAGCGAAGTCGTTAAGCTAGTCAATAAAGACATAGCCATCAACATCAAAGAGGAGCGCAAAGTAGGCTCGAACGCACTTTTGGCTGCAGAAAACGTAGCCATGCAGCTAGAGCGCCGCGTTGCATTCCGCCGCGCTATGAAAAAAGTCATCCAAGGCGCTCAAAAAGCAGGCGCAAAGGGAATTAAAATTTGCGTCGCAGGTCGCTTGGGCGGTGCGGAGATGGCTAGAACCGAATGGTATTTGGAGGGACGCGTTCCGCTTCATACTCTAAGGGCTAGGATCGATTACGGCTTTGCCGAAGCGCATACGACCTACGGTAATATCGGCATTAAGGTTTGGATCTTTAAGGGTGAAATTTTACAAAAAGGCATCCAGGCTGAAAAGACCGATGATGCGCCTAAAAAAACACGCAGACCAAGAAGAGGTAAATAGTTATGTTGATGCCAAAAAGAACAAAATACCGCAAGATGATGAAAGGTCGCAATCGCGGCTACGCGACGAGAGGAAATTCCTTGACGTTCGGCGATTTCGGTATCAAAGCGGTAGAGGCGGGTAGGGTAAATTCTCGCCAGATCGAAGCGGCTCGTGTCGCGATGACACGCTTCGTAAATCGTCAAGCTAAAATTTGGATTAAGGTATTCCCAGATAAACCGCTTACCAAAAAGCCTCTACAAACTCGTATGGGTAAAGGTAAGAGCGGCGTAGAAGAGTGGGTAATGAATATAAAACCGGGCAGGATCATTTTCGAGATGACCGGCGTTAGCGAAGAGATTGCTAAAGAGGCGCTTATGCTTTCAATTCATAAACTACCTTTTAAAACGAAAATCGTAAGTAGGGAAAGCGAAAATGAAATATACTGATTTGAAAGATAAAGATTTGGCTGAGCTAAATTCTATGTTGAAACAAAGTAAGTTGCTTTTATTTACGGCTAGACAAAAGCTAAAAACTATGCAGCTAAGCAATCCTAACGAGATTCGCGCTATCAAAAAAGATATCGCTAGAATCAATACAGCTATTAAAGCGAAATAAGGATAGGTTATGGCATTTAAAAGAGAAATTCAAGGCGTAGTCGTAAAGAAGGCGGGCGATAAAACAGCTACCGTTTTGGTAGAGCGAAGGGTTATGCACCCTAGATATAGAAAGATCGTAAAAAGGTTTAAAAAATATCTGATCCATGATGAAAATAACGTCGTAAAGATCGGTGACACCATATCTGCGATCGAGTGCAGACCGCTAAGCGCTAGAAAATCGTTTCGCTTAAAAGCGGTTTTGAAAATAGGAGTTGAATAATGATACAGAGTTTTACCAGACTTGCGGTAGCTGATAATAGTGGCGCAAAAGAACTTATGTGTATTAAAGTTTTGGGCGGCAGCAAAAGAAGATACGCTACAATCGGCGATATCATCGTTTGCTCTGTAAAAAAAGCGCTCCCTAACGGCAAGATTAAGCGCGGTCAAGTAGTAAAAGCCGTAGTCGTTCGTACGACTAAAGAGTTGCACAGAGGCAACGGCTCGCTAATTAGATTTGATGAGAACGCAGCCGTTATTTTGGATTCAAAAAAAGAGCCGATCGGCACTCGTATTTTCGGTCCTATCGGTAGAGAGGTCAGATACGGCGGTTTTATGAAGATCGTTTCGCTGGCTCCGGAGGTTTTATAATGGCAGTAAAATTTAAGATTAAAAAGGGCGATCAAGTAAAGATCATCGCAGGTGACGATAAGGGCAAAACCGGTACCGTTAAGGCCGTGTTTCCTAAAAAAGCTCAAGTTATCGTCGAGGGTTGTAAAATGGCTAAAAAGGCTATCAAACCAACCGAGCAAAATCCGCAAGGCGGCTTTACAAGCAAAGAGATGCCTATGGATATTTCAAACGTTGCGTTGGTAGAGGGTTGATTATGAGCAGACTAAAAGATAAATACGCTAATTCCATCAGAGCTGCTTTGCAGAAAGAATTTGATATAAAAAATCCTATGCTTATCCCGGCGCTTGAAAAGATCGTTATCAGCGTAGGAACTGGCGAATCGAGCAAAGATCAAAAAGTGCTTCAAAATATGGCCGATACTATCTCGCTGATCGCAGGCCAAAAAGCGCTTATCGTCAATGCAAAAAAATCGGTTGCCGGCTTTAAAGTGCGCGAAGGTTTCCCGGTAGGTATAATGGTTACGTTACGAAAGGAGCAGATGTTTGCCTTCCTAGACAAACTGATCTCTATCGCGCTTCCTAGAGTTAAGGATTTCCGAGGACTACCTAGAACGGGCTTTGACGGACGCGGCAATTATAACTTCGGTTTGCAAGAGCAGCTGATGTTCCCTGAGGTCGAATACGATCAAATTTTAAGAACTCACGGTATGAATATAACCGTTGTAACGACTACAAATAACGATAAAGAGGCATTTAAATTGCTAGAACTATTCGGCATGCCTTTTGCAAAAGGAAAATGATATGGCAAAAAAATCAATGGTAGCCAAGGCGAAACGCCCCGCTAAATTTAGCACTCGCGCATATACCAGATGTCAAATTTGCGGTCGTCCGCACTCCGTTTATAAGGATTTTGGAATTTGTCGCGTTTGCCTTCGCAAGATGGCAAATGAGGGCTTGATCCCGGGTCTAAAAAAAGCAAGCTGGTAAGGAGAAGAGATGATTAACGATCTTATTTCAGATGGACTAACTCGCATCAGAAATGCTGCGATGCGAAGGCTAGATACGACTAAGCTTTTTCACTCAAACGTCGTTGAGGCTATGCTTAAAATTTTAGCCGAGAAGGGCTATATCGAGAGCTACAACGTAGTAGAGGAAAACAATAAAAAGATCATCAACGTAGTGCTTAAATACGACGAAAAGGGCAGGAGCGTGATAAACGAAGTTAAAAGAATTTCGACTCCGGGTCGCCGTGTATATCAAGGCAAAGACGAGATCAAGCGCTTCAAAAACGGCTACGGAACTGTCGTCGTTAGCACAAGCAAAGGTGTTATGAGCGGTATCGACGCGCACAAAGCCGGCGTCGGCGGCGAAGTGCTTTGCACGATCTGGTAAGAAGTTTCTACTTTTTATGGCATTGTGGTATCCATTCGTAAAAGTAGACATACCCTAGACAAATAAAAAGGAAAATTATGTCAAGAATTGGTAAAAAACCGATCTCTATTCCAAACGGCTTAGAGGTCAAAATCGACGGCTCGTTGTTAAAATTTAAAAAATCGAATAACGAAAAAGAGCTTGATTTAAAAGGTCATGTCGATGTAAAAATCGAAGACGGAAAGATAGAATTCTCACCTAAGGGCGAGGATAGACAGAGCAGGGCGTATTGGGGAACATACCGCGCTTTAGCCAACAATATCGTCCTTGGTCTTACCGAGGGCTTTTCAAAACAGCTCGAAATCAACGGCGTCGGCTATAGAGCCGCGATGAAGGGCAAGGTACTTGAGCTAAATTTGGGCTTTTCGCATCCGATAAATTTTGAATCTCCAAAGGGAATCGAAATTTCCGTAGATAAAAACGTCGTAACCATCAAAGGCGACGACAAGCAGCAAGTAGGTCAAGTAGCAGCCGAGATCAGAGGATTCAGACCGCCTGAGCCGTATAAGGGTAAAGGCATCAAGTATCTTGAAGAGCATATCATCCGCAAAGCCGGAAAAACAGCTAAGAAATAAGGGTTGAGAAATGACACAGAACGTATTAAAAAGAAAGATCTCTTTACGAATCAAGAGAAAAAGAAGAATTCGCGCTAAAATTTCAGGCGTCGCATCTTGCCCTAGAATTTCTATTTTCAAATCCAATAGAACGGTCTACGCTCAGGCTATCGACGACGCAGCGAGCGCGACTTTGTGCGCCAGCAGCGGTAAGGTTTTAAATTTAAAGGCGAACAAAGAGGGTGCGGCTAGCTTAGCTAAAGATTTAGCCTCCAAGCTAAAAGATAAAGGCATTTCTGAAGCGATTTTCGATCGCAATGGCTATTTGTATCACGGCGTAATCGCAAGCTTTGCCGAGTCGCTACGCCAAAACGGCATCAAACTATAACCCAAAGGAATGATTGTGGAAAAGTATAATAGAGAAGAATTCGAAGAGGTAATCGTCAATATCGGTAGGGTTACGAAGGTCGTTAAAGGCGGTAGAAGGTTTAGGTTTACGGCTCTTATCGTAGTAGGCAATAGAAACGGCTTGGTAGGCTTTGGCTTTGGTAAGTCCAAAGAGGTTCCCGACGCGATTAAAAAAGCGGTAGACGATGCGTTTAAAAATATTATCAAGGTAAATTTAAACGGTTCTACCATCACTCACGATATTGAAGTTAAATACAATGCGAGCAAAATTTTACTTAAGCCGGCGAGCGAAGGTACCGGTGTTATCGCTGGCGGTTCAGTCCGCCCTGTTTTAGAGCTTGCGGGTGTTAAAGATATCCTCACCAAATCGCTAGGTTCGAACAACTCCTCAAATGTCGTAAGAGCTACGATGAAAGCTCTTAGCATGTTAAAACACTAACAAGGATAAAAGATGGGATTAGAAAATCTTAAAAAAGCCCCAGGCTCGACTCACGCTACTAAGCGCTTGGGTCGCGGTCAAGGAAGCGGCCTAGGTAAAACTGCGGGTCGCGGCGGCAAGGGTCAGACCGCGCGTACCGGCTCTCATGAAAAAAGAGGCTTCGAGGGCGGTCAGCAGCCGATTCAGCGAAGGCTTCCAAAGGTAGGTTTTACTTCTAAATTTGAAAAGCCTTACGTGATCAATGTCGATAAAATCGAAGCTATCAAAGATCTTAGTGAGATCACGATCGAAAGCATCAAATCCGTTCATAAAATTTCAAATTCCGTTAAAAAGATCAAGCTGATCGGCGTAGGCGCAAAAGCGCTCGCTAGCAAGATCAAAGACGAGAATGTAAAGTCTAGCGGACAAAAATAATGAATAAATCGCTACGCAACAAAATTCTCATTACTTTGGGCTTTCTTTTTGCCTATAGGTTGCTAGCTTACGTGCCGGTTCCGGGAGTGGACGTTGAGGTTATAAAGCAATTTTTTCAAAACAATAGCAACAACGCTTTTGGAATGTTTAATATGTTTAGCGGTAACGCGGCGGAGCGATTCAGCGTTATCTCGCTAGGCATCATGCCTTATATTACCGCTTCGATCATTATGGAGCTGCTTGCAGCAACCTTTCCAAATTTAGGCAAACTCAAAAAAGAGCGCGACGGTATGCAGAAATATATGCAGATCATCCGATATGCTACAATCGCAATCGCTATGGTCCAATCCATCGGCGTTAGCATCGGCTTACAGGGCATCCACGGACAGACCGGAGCGCCTGCGATAATGGCTGAAAATACCAACGAGTTTGTTTTTATCTCGTGCATTTCGATGCTGGCAGGCACCATGCTTTTGATGTGGATCGGCGAGCAGATTACGCAGCGCGGCGTCGGTAACGGCACCAGCCTTATTATCTTTGCAGGTATCGTAAGTGCCATCCCTAGAGCGATCGGAAGTACTGTAAATTTAGTAAATACCGGCGAAATGAACGTTTTAAAGCTAATCGCGATCGTGCTAATTATCCTGGCTACTATCGGGGCAATTTTATATGTGGAGCTAGGCGAACGCAGAATTCCAGTATCGTTTTCGCGCAAGGTATTGATGGCGAATCAAAACAAGCGCATTATGAATTACGTGCCGATCAAGCTAAATTTAAGTGGCGTCATTCCGCCTATTTTTGCAAGCGCGATTTTGATGTTTCCGACTACAATTTTACAAGCAAGCACCAATCCGATCATCCAAAAGATCCACGATTTCCTAAGCCCTAGCAATTACTTCTTTAACTTTTTGACCTTTGTGTTGGTTATATTTTTCGCTTATTTTTATGCGTCAATTGCTTTTAATTCCAAGGACATTAGTGAAAATTTAAAGAAGCAGGGCGGATTTATCCCGGGCATTCGTCCGGGCGAGGGAACGGCGAGCTTTTTAAACGAAGTCGCCAGCCGTCTTACGTTTTGGGGTTCGATCTATCTCGGGCTAGTAACCGTCATCCCGTGGCTGCTCGTTAAATTTATGGGCGTGCCGTTTTATTTCGGCGGCACCAGCGTGCTGATCGTCGTCTCCGTCGCTCTTGATACGATGAGACGCATAGAAGCGCAGATCTATATGAACAAATATCAGACCCTAAGCGCGGTCGGGCTATAAATGGCAATTTTGCTTAAAACAAAAAAAGATTTAGAAGGGCTGCGTGCGGCGAACAGGATCGTCGCGCAAGCCCTTGATTATGCAGCTTCATTCATAAAACCGGGTCTTAGCCTGCTCGAAGTCGATAAGAAGATCGACGATTTCATCACATCCAAGGGTGCGTACCCGGCTTTTAAAGGGCTATACGGCTTTCCAAACGCCGCTTGCCTCTCGTTAAACGAAGTCATCATTCACGGCATCCCAGACGAAACGATCTTGCAGGAGGGCGATATCTTAGGCGTCGATTTGGGCTCGAAGCTAAACGGATATTTCGGTGACAGCGCACGCACCCTGCCCGTCGGTAAAATTTCAAAAGCCGACGAAGATCTCATCGCATGCAGTAAGGATACGCTGGAGTTTGCCATCAAAACGATCAGGGTAGGGATGCACTTCAAAGAGCTAAGCTTCGAGATCGAGAAATTTATCCGCGCG
Organism: uncultured Campylobacter sp.; assembly: GCF_963518785.1. Taxonomy (NCBI): domain Bacteria; kingdom Pseudomonadati; phylum Campylobacterota; class Epsilonproteobacteria; order Campylobacterales; family Campylobacteraceae; genus Campylobacter; species uncultured Campylobacter sp. The sequence goes on along the minus strand of NZ_CAUQKJ010000009.1, from coordinate 89,158 downwards.
CGCGGCTTCGTGCCGCTATACGGCTTCTGCGGCCACGGCATCGGCAAGCACCCGCACGAAGAGCCTGAGATCCCAAACTATCTAGAGGGCAACAATCCAAAATCAGGCCCCAAAATCAAAAACGGCATGGTTTTTTGCATCGAGCCGATGATCTGCCAAAAGGACGGCACGCCGGTCATCGCCGAGGATAAGTGGAGCACGAGAAGCAAGGACGAACTTCGCACTAGCCACTATGAGCACTGCATGGCGGTTTTCGATGGTAAGGTAGAAGTCCTAAGCGTCGCGTAGAATTTTGCCCAAAAGGCGATTTGGGCTAGTTAAAATTTTTTCGCTTTATCGGTGCGAAATTTTGCCCACGATTAGATTTCGACAATTTTACATCGCTCGCGTCTTGGAATTTTACCTCAGCCACTTCGTGTATAAATTTTATCAAAGGAAACCTATTGTGACGGTTTGCGGTCTAGTCACAAAATTTTAAAAAATATCGCGTCGCGGTCGCTTCTTATCTGCTCTAGCCTCGTAGCTGGCTTTATGAGGCATGCAAGCGTTGTAAAACGCGCCATTTGCCGCGCATCTTATTAAAATTTTTGCCCGCGACAATATTGCTTCGAAATTTGAATTAGCTAAATTTTTTGAAATTACGTTTTAATAATTTTATTCCGGAGCTTCTGTCTCATAACCTCACTCATAAATCCGCTTTACATAGAATTTCGCCTCAAAATTCCGCCGTCCAATTCTAACCCCCGCCCGTATCTTTAAAATTAGCCTTAAAATTTGAAACGTAAAGGCGCGCAAGTAAGCAAGCTCAAAGCTTTAAGCGGCTAAGATTGCGCCTTGATTTTAAAGCGAAAACATGTCGCGCTACGCAGAGTGCGCGTCGTCGCGTCTCTTCGTACAAGGCAGGAAATATAAAATGAGAGAAAAATTTTATGTAGCGCTAGCAAATATAGGCGGGCTTATGGCACGGACGAAAGTGGGCGGGCTTGTGGCGCGCTTGCTTATGAAAATCGACCGCGGTTTTTTTGCTGCACTGCGAGAACGTCCCGTATGGAGGGTGTTTTGGCTTAGCACGGCGCTATGCTTGCTCGCGTGCTGGGCTAAGATACATTATCAGATCAATGGGTATCATTTTTCGCATGTATTTAAAGGCTTTTCTGCGGTGCTCATCATAAATTTACTCATCTTTCACCTCTGCTATCTGCTTAGCGGCCGATTTTTTAAGCTCGTTTCATTCGTGTTACTAGCGCTAATTGCGCTAATTGCGAGCGTGGCTTTATTTTTGATCGTAAATTTCGACTCAAGCTTCAACGTTGTGGCGATCGACGCGCTTGTGCATACCGATGCAGCCGAGACTCGCGAGTTTGTTTCGCAGTTTCTTAACTCTGCGACGATTTTATATCTAGCGGTGCTACTTGGCTGCATCTTTGCGGCGCTAAGAGCGGGGCGGAGAAAGAGGGAGCAAACGCATAGCGGTCTAAGATTGCTGTTAGCGGCGATTTATCTCATTTGCGGAACGATCTTTTGCGTAGATATCGCCGTCAAAGCTTCCCAAGGCAGGCAGGGCTATATAACCAAGCTATCACAATACGTCCCGCTGGAGTTTGCCTTTACGATAAAAGACTATCTGAGCGATAAAAATTTCATCACCGATATGCGCGAAGTGCAGCTCGGATATGACGAGGCTAAGCGGGCAAACGAAAGCGTCTTAAAAGGCGGCGCAGATTCAGATCCGCAAAGCGCCGCCTTGGATTCTGCGTCTGAAAATTCCGCGCCCGCATCAAGTGCCCAGGTGCAAAATTCCGGCGCAAATTTTAATTCTACGTTCGCTTCAGGCGCTGAGTCGCAGAGCTCCGGCGAGACTTTAAATTCTACGCCGCAAAGCCCCGGCGCGATTTCAAATTCTAAAAATCCTGAGGCCGCTACAAACCCCGCCTCGCAAAAGTCTCGCGTCAAAAATATCATCCTAATAATCGGCGAGAGCCTGCAGCGCGGGCATATGTCGCTCTACGGCTACGGTGTTAAAAATACACCGCTTTTAGAGAAACTCGAAGCAAGCGGCAATCTGATAAAATTTAGCGATACAATCTCGCCTTACGGCACGACTAATCAGGTGCTGATGCGGCTTTTAAATTTCAGCGATTACGAAAGCGAGCGCAAAAAGGAGTGGTTTCGCAACCTTAGCATCATCGATATGTTTAAGCTAAGTGGCTACCGCACCTTTTGGATTAGCAATCAAGAGGCTTTCGGCGCGCATGCGCTAAGTGCCAAAAGCGCTGCCGATCGCGCGGACGCGGAATCCTTCCTCTCAAAGAGCAATCTTTATGAAACCGTCCGCATCAAGCCCGACGGAGTGCTGCTTCCGCTCATAAACCGGGCGAAAACGGGGCAGAGCGAGCGAAATTTCTACGTGATCCATCTCATCGGCAGCCATATGGATTACAGCCTGCGCTATCCCGAGGGTTTTGGCAAGTTTAGCGCGGCGGACGTAAAGGCAAAACTTACTTCCAAGCAGAAAGATGTCGTCGCGTATTACGACAACAGCGTGCTTTACAACGATTTTGTCGTAAATGAAATTTTTAAAATTTTTTCGGGTGATGACAGCCTCATCGTTTATCTTAGCGATCACGGCGAGAATTTATACGAAAATGGACGCCTTGGGCACGGCATGGAGAGCCGCTTTACTTATGAAATTCCGTTGCTTTTTATAGCCTCGCGCGAGTTTTTGAGCGATCATGCTAAGCTGTGGCAGAGGCTAGCTGCGGCGAAAGATAAGCCTTTTATGAGCGATGATTTGGCGCATCTGCTAGCAGATATCATCGGTGTCGCGCCACTTGAGTTTGACGAGCGCAAAAGCCCGATACGAGAGGATTTTAATGCTTCACGCAAGCGAATTGCTAACGGAGTCGATTATGACGAGAAATTAAAGAACACGAAGGGCTACGAGCTTGAGTAATAGATGGGTTTTGCTTTTATTGCGCTACAGCTGCATGAACTAGGAATTGGCGCATCACACTTTTGATCGGTTCATCAATTCAGATTAAAATTTGCGCCACTCCAATGGCTACGCTGATAAAAAGACGCGCAACGCTTATTAAATTTGAGATCAAATTTATGCACCGCGGTTAGCTCTCCTTCTTTACCTCATCCATATACGAGTAAATCGTGACTTTCTGCGTCCTAAGCGCCTTTGCGACGAGCTCTACAGCGCCTTTTACCTCAAAAATTCCTTTTTGCGCGAGGAATTTTACGATACGCTTTCGATCCTCCTTCTTCATCCCCTCCACATTTAGATCGTGCGTAGCCGATGCGATCAGGTCTTGGACGATGTCAAGGATATTTTGCTGCAAATCGTTAGAGTTTTGCGTTTCTAAATTTACGCCGTCCTTTAAGCTCGCCCCGTCTAATGCCGCGTTATCGCAGCCTCCGTCGGTAAAATTTACACTTTGCAACTCCTTGCTATCGAGCTTTGCATTCGGCAGTAGATCTTTTATTGCTTTGTATGCGGCCATGGCGTTTGAAGTATCGATATTTACGCATAGCGCGCCTACTACTTTGCCATCTGCGCCGCGGATCAGCGAAGTAGAGGAGCGTATGAGCTTGCCGTTTTGCGCGGTAAAGTAGTAGTTCGCGGTGCAGTCGTTTTCAAAATTTTTACTTAGCAACACATCCTTTACCAGATGATCGAAGCTTTGGCCGATCCTCCTGCCCGTTACGTCGCCGAGGACGAAAACGACGGAGTTTTGCGGCGTGCTCATATCGTGGATAACCACCTCGCAATCGCCGATCGTATTTTTAATAAGGTGCGCGGTCGGTATAAAGGTCTGCAAAAGTTGGTTCAATTCGGGCTCCTGAAATTTCATATAAAAAAATCTATAAATTTAGATTAAATTTTAGAATTTTTGCAAATTTATAGAAATACTTATATATTTTTAATAAATTTAGAGTAAAATTATATAAAATTTTATATGCAAAGGAGCTTAAATGAAAGAAATTTACCCAAGCGGTTTCGCGCCGAAAAAGGCGCATTATGCGCCGGGCATCTTAGACGACGACGGAATGCTCTACGTCTCGGGGCAGCTAAGCGTGGATCCGCGCACGGGAACCGTTCCAGAGGGTCTTGCTGCGCAGACCGCGCAGGCTCTAAGCAACGTCGCGGCAGTGCTCGCCGCCGCAGGTGCGGATAAAGGCGACGTGCGGATGTGCCGCGTCTATACGCCGGGCGTCGAGAACTGGGACGTGATCGACGAGCAGTACGCGCTATTTTTCGGCGCGCATAAGCCCGCTCGCGTCGTGGTGCCGACTACGGCTCTGCACTTCGGCTGCCTTGTAGAGATCGAGGCCGTCGCAAAAATAAAAGAGAAAAAATAGGAGCGAAAATGAGCGATTTCATCTGCACGGGCTGCGGCAAGCACGCATCTATCGATACTTTGAGCTATAAATGCGACTGCGGCGGGCTGTATAAACTAAACTCCGATGCGCCTAAATTTAACCCCGCGCTCGTAGATCAAAGTGAGTTTAGCATCTTTAGATACCGCAGGTTTATGGGTATCGACACGGCTAAATTTAAAGAAATCTCTATGGGCGAGGGGCTTACGGCGAGCGTAAAATTTGGCGAAAATCTCTATCTCAAACTCGATTATGCGATGCCTACGCTTTCGTTCAAAGATCGCGGCGCGGCGGTTTTGGTGCTGCATGCCAAAAATATCGGCGTGAAAAAGGTACTACAAGACTCCAGCGGCAACGCGGGCAATGCCGTGGCGGCGTACTGCGCTCGCGCGGGCATCGAGTGTGAAATTTACGTTCCGAAGGGCACGTCGCCTAAAAAGATCGATATGATCAAAAGCCACGGCGCGCACGTCACGGTGTTTGACGGTAGCCGCGACGAGACGGCGGATGCGTGCCGCAAAAAGGCCGCGCAGGAGCAGATCTATTACGCCAATCACGTTTATAATCCGATCTTTTATGAGGGCACGAAGAGCTACATTTATGAGATCTACGAGCAGCTGGGCAGGGTGCCGCGCAATATCTTCATCCCCGTGGGCAACGGCACGCTGCTGCTGGGCGCTCAAGCCGCGCTAGGCGAGCTATATGAGGGCGGTCTTATCGAAGCGCTGCCGAAAATTTTCATCGTTCAGGGCGAGCGTTGCGCTCCGCTTTTTGACGCTAAAGGTGCGGCGCGCGAGATCGAGCCGCAGCCGACGCTAGCGGAGGGCATCGCGATCGCAAGACCGATGCGTGCGGGCGAAATTCTTGGCTCTAGCTACGTGGGCGAGCGCGAGGTGATCTTGGCGAGCGAGGGCGACATACTGCCTGCTAGAGCGGCTCTTGCGTGCGGCGGATTTTACGTCGAGCATACGACTGCGGCTACCTACGCGGCGTATCTGCGCTACAAAGAAAGCCATGATCTGCAAGGAGATAGCATCATCCCGCTTTGTGGCGCGGGGCTGAAGAGCGATCATTAAATTTTAAGCGCCAGACGGATTTGTGTGGCTAGCTAGCGGCGAGGAATTTTAAATCCCGCCGCTTTAAATTTAGCGAGATATTTAAAATTTGCGGCGCATAGGCTTTTAAATTTAAACTTGTACCGAAGCGCGGAGATACCTTTGTTTGGTATGATGTGGTGATGCGGCTCGTTTTATGAGCGACTTTGCCGCTAGCTGAATTTGTAAATTTTATCTGCGATAGTCGGGTGGTCGCTCTTTAAATTTGAAATTACGGTCAAAATTTTATAAAAATAAGCTCACGGTGCGCGACGCAAGTCCTCCGTTTTGTTTATAAAATTTAGCCATTTTATCGCTTTTAGCGAGCGAGCTTCTACGCAGAGATCAAATTTACGCGGTTATTTCGAGTTTTCTTTAGCGATGTGCGTAAATTTAAGCACAAATTCGCTTTTCGCCGCAGTGTATGCGTCGCGGTCAAACTCATAGTGCTTGCAAAGTTCTAATTTAAGCGCTTCGTACCGCCCAGCGATATCCGCATTCGCTCGCAAAAAATCTCTAAAAAATATCTCGTCCGCATCGCCGAAATTTCGCAGATGCACGTGAAAAACGCGCTCGGCAAATCCCGCTTCGGTGTAGCCCTTATTTAGGCTGCAGCGGCTCTCGCTTTCGCTCATTAGCAGATAGCCCGCGTCTATCAGGCGCTGTTTGGCGGCGGCGATATCCGAGCACTCGATCAAAATATCTACGATAGGCTTCGCCCAAATACCGCTTACCGTGGTGCTGCCAATATGGTGGATCTTGATCTTGCCATGATCTTGCAGCAGTCCGCGCAGAATTTCGCGCTCCTGTCTAAACCAAATACTCCAGCGCGGATCGTGCGGCACGAGACGTATCGGAAAGAGCCGCCACAGCTCCTGCAGGCTCATCGAAAGGAGTTTATTGCTCATCTTAACTCCAAAGTATTGGGTGAAATTTGAATAGGTGGCGGGTAGATAGGGATTCGAACCCTAGAAGGCTGACGCCTTACGCGCTTTCGAGGCGCGCTCCTTCGACCGCTCGGACATCTACCCGAATAAAAATGTAATTTAAGCCAAAAATGGCTTAATAACAGATTTAAAAATGAAATTCCGCGTGAAATTTCGCCTGATTTTGCGGGCGGGGGTTGAAATTTAACGGCGCAAATTTAGATTTCATTTTAAATCCACGGCTTAAGGTACGGCGCGCTTTCGGCATAAAATTTATTTTCGCGCGTAGTTTTGGGCACGGAATTTACCGCTTTATGGATGAAATTTTACGCAAAAGCTCATCGTCGCGGCGGCGAAAAATCACTCGCCGTTTATAAATTTTTATGCGCCGCCCTACAAAACCGAGATGAAAATTTTGATCTCGTCTCCGCCGTAAAACTCAAAATCCGTTCCAAACGCTCTTTTTAGTTCACCGGCCTCAAAAAAGCTCCAAATTTTGCTCCAAAACTTTGCTACGTTTTGCGGCTCATTTGGGAAACTAAAAACGGCGTATTTGCCGCTTTTGATCTCTAAGGCTTCGTCGCTGCGGGGCGCTTTGGTACCGATAAAGATATCGTAAAGCCCGTCAGCGCCGTTTTCATAATCATAATAGACGCCGTAAATCTCACTCTGCCCGTCATAGCACTCTTTCATAAATTTCGCCCACAGCGCGGGAATTTTACCGCTCCCGTCTAGCTCGTCCGCGTTTTTCGTGCGGGCTTTTAACCCGTAAATTTTAAATCCGTCTAAATATAAAATTTTGATTTTTTCGCTCAAATTTCGCCCTTTCCGTTACTGTTCTAAAAGCTCTTTGGCCTGCTTTGCGATCGCTACATCGGTAAAGCCGAAAAGCTTAAACAGCTCGCTCGCGTTACCGCTTTCGCCGAAGCTTTGCATGCCGTGTACCGCGTCTGCAAATTTATACCATTCAAGCGCGCTTGCGGCCTCGACGGCTAAAATTTTAGTTTGCGGCTCTAGGATTTGCGCTAGATAGTCAGCGTCTTGTTCGCAAAGAAGCTCGAAGCACGGCGCGCTTACGACGTTTGCGCCGATGCCTTGCTCTTGCAGGATCGCCGCCGCTTTTAAGCAGAGCGAGACTTCGCTGCCGCTTGCGATGAGCGTGATCCGCGCCTCTTTGCTCTGCCTTAGCAGATACGCGCCGTTTCGCACGTCGCCTAAAACCGCCTTAGGCAGCGGCTCAAGCCCTTGGCGCGAGCAGACGAACGCCGCGGGGGCATTCAGGGAAAGCGCCGTGCGCCAGCATTTTACGTTTTCGTTGCCGTCTGCCGGGCGGAAGGTGTAGAAGTCTGGCATCGCGCGGAAGGTACTAAGCTGCTCGATGGGCTCGTGCGTAGGTCCATCCTCGCCTACGCCGATGCTGTCGTGCGTGAAGACGAAATAGTGGCGCAAACCCATCAGCGCCGCAAGTCTAGCGCCCGTCTTGAGATAGTCGCTAAAGATAAAAAACGTCGCGCTAAACGGGATGAAAAGCCCGTATCTCGCAAAGGCGTTGCCGATCGCTGCCATCGCGTGCTCGCGGATGCCGAAGTGTAAATTTTTGCCGCACGGAAAGTCGCCGCTGCCTTTTAGCTCGGTCTTATTCGACGCCGCCAAATCGGCGCTTCCGCCCAAAAAGCCGGGCACCGCGTTTGCGATAGCGTTTAAAATTTTACCGTTACTATCGCGGGTGGCGACCTTAAGCCCGCTAAAATCGGGAAATTCTATCTTGCTAAAATCGGGATTTAAAAGCTCGTTTAGAAGCGCTCTTTTTTCATCGCTTAGCTTCGCAAGCTTCTCCTTCCAAAGCCGCTCCTCTAAATCGCCCCTCTCGACCGCAGCGCGCGTTTCAAAAAGCACGTCCTCGCTTACGACGAAGCTTTGGGCGGGATCAAAGCCCAGGCTTTGCTTAGCGCGTGCAAGCAGCTCCTCTCCAAGCGGCGCGCCGTGCGTCTTAGCCGTACCCTCAAGCTCGAGCGCCCCCTTGCCGATCGTGGTGTTTGCGATGATGAGGTAGGGCTTAGTTTTATTTTTGACCTCGTCAAGGACGAATTCTATCTGATCGAAATTATGCCCGTCGATGCGCGCGACCTCAAAGCCCTGCGCTTCAAATCGCACCTTCACGTCCTCAAACCACGCGATATCGGTGCTGCCGTCGATCGTGATGCCATTAGAATCATAGATTATCGTGAGATTATCGAGGTTGTGTCTGCCCGCAAGCGCGCACGCTTCGTAGCTGATGCCCTCCTGCAGATCGCCGTCGCCGCAGAAGCAATAGACGCGGTGATCGATAATCTCGTTTCCTTCCTCGTTTAGTAGATGCGCGGCGTATTTAGCGGCCATCGCAAATCCGACTGCGTTTGCGACGCCCTGACCGAGCGGTCCGGTAGCGATTTCGACGCCCGGGGTAGTGATCTCCGGATGGCCCGGGGTTTTGGAGCGCAGGCGCCTGAAGCTTTTCAGATCGTCCATGCTCAAATCGTATCCGCTAAGATAGAGGTAGCTATACACGAGCGCGCTTGCGTGTCCGCCTGAGAATACGACGCGGTCGCGGTTCAGCCACGCGGGATTTTTGGGGTTGTGGCGGACCTTGCTCATAAAGACGCTCATTACGTCGCTTAGCCCCATCGGCGTGCCGGGATGGCCCGAGTTGGCGCTTTGGATCATATCCGCACTTAGAAATTTGATCGTGTTTGAAATTTTACTTAGCTGCTCGCTCGACATTTTTCATCCTTTCAGGTATTTTTCTATCAAATTTAAAACCAAATCGCGTAGGCTCGCATCATAGCCGCTCATCGCGCCGCTTACCTCGTCTATTAGGCGCTGCTTGTAGCTCCTCGCGCCCGCAAGGCCTAGTAAATTTACGAAGGAATTTTTCGCGCCGTCCGCCCCTACGGGCTTGCCTGCGCTTGCCTCGTCGCCCGTGGCGTCGATGATATCATCCTCGATCTGAAATATGAGACCTAGCTTCAGCCCGATCTTATAAAGCTCGTGCGCGAGCTCGTCCTTTAGCCCGCCGATTATGGCGCCTAGCTCAAACGCTGCGGCGATGAGTGCGCCCGTTTTGTGTAGATGCAAAAACTCAAGTTCGTTTTGCTTTAACGGGCTGTTTTCAAAACGGCAATCGATCGCCTGACCCAGCACCATGCCGCTGCTGCCTGCGTTTCGCGCTAGAGTTTTAATGCATTTTATCTTGATTTCGTCGCTTAGGTTCGCGCTCGCGGCGATCAAAAACGCGTCTGTATTTAGTGCGTCGCCCACCAAAATCGCCGTGACCTCGTCGTATTTTTTATGCAGGCTCGGCCGTCCACGGCGCAGATCCGCATCGTCCATCGCGGGCAGATCGTCGTGGATAAGCGAGTAGGTGTGGATCATCTCAAGCGCCATCGCGATCGCCAGCGCGCCCTCAAAGCGCTGCTCATCCACCGCCGAGACGACGCCTAGTAGCAGCTGCGCGCGAAAGTGCTTGCCGCCCGCTTGCAGCATGTAATTGAGCGCCTCCTCAAAGTACGGATGAAAGCTCGGCGCCTTCAGCTCGTTGTGCTTCAAGTAGTCTTTAAATTTTTCGAAAATATCCATCGATCCTACCTTGCGGTTTTGATTTGCTCTGCTTGGGCGCGCCCTTAACGAATGCAAATTCGCGCCCTTCGAATGCCTTTTCGTCGCGCAGCTTAGACTTTGCTGTCGCGAGCCGTTTGTTCGTCGCGTAGAAGCAATCATACCGCTTAAAATTTTAAATTTTAATTTCCCTAGCTTTACGCAGTGCGCGAGGCGAAGGATGCTCCGCTTTTTTGAGCCGCATCTTACGCTCATTTACTTGCGGATACCGCACAACGGCTCGCCTTGCTTTGCATTTAAGCCGTGCGGGCTAAATTTTACTTTACGCCGCAGCGTAGCAGCCTGCCGAAATTTTAGAATTTACCCTCGTGCCGCCCGTTAAATTTGACTGATTTGCTAAGGTTAAAATTTAATAACCTAGCGTCAAATCAAACAAGTTTCACTTTATGTAAGCTACACCGCCACAAAAATCTAAATTTAACTTGTCGCCTTATAAAATAGGGCTTCATTTAGTTCGCTACAGAAGCCGCTCGCTCCGTAAAATCCAAACCGCTCGCCAGGCGGGAAGTAGTCGCCCTCTCTAAAAAGCCTATTTTCACCATTTTTGAACTACGCTTAGCCCTTATTGCCAAGCAGATCACCCAATCCGCCGAGCCCTCCTAGCATGGATGCTGCAGCGCCTTTCTTTTCATTTTCGACGAGTTTTATCGCGTCATTGATCGCCGAGATCAGTAGGATCTGCAAGCTTTCCTTGTCGCTAAAAAGGCTATCGTCGATACTTAGATCGAGCACCTCGCCCGCGCCGTTTAGCCTGATGGCGACCATGCCCGCGCCCGATTTTACAGTAAATTCCTTGCGCGCATTCTCCTCCTCGATCTGCTTAGCCTTGGCCTGCATCTGATCGAGCATTTGCCCCATTTTCGAAAAATCCATTCCTTCAAACATCTTTACTCCGTTATTTCGTTTTTTTCGTTTACCTGCACGATTTTAGGCTTGAAGCTTCTTGCTTTTTTGGCGCTCATCTGTGCGTAGGCCACGATGATGACGACGTCGCCGACACAGACTTTGCGCGCGGCCGCGCCGTTTAGGCAGATCTCGCCCTTTTTCTCGCCGCGGATCACGTAGGTAGCGAAGCGCTCGCCGTTATTGACGTTTAGGATCTCGACTTTTTGGTACTCGCAGAGTCCCGCAGCCTCGATGAGCTCGAGCCCTATCGTAATGGAGCCTACGTAGTTGAGATTGGCGTCCGTCACGCGCGCGCGGTGGATTTTGCTTGATAAAATTTCGATTTTCATCGACCGTCCTTTAAATTTAGTCTAGATTTGACTCGCCTCGCGCCGCGACGAGCTCGCTCACGACCTGTTTGTCGCTGAAGGGGTGCTTCACGCCCTTGATCTCTTGATAGGTTTCGTCGCCCTTGCCCAAAATAGCGATCATTTCGCCGTTTTTAGCAAGATCTAGCGCACGCGCGATAGCCTCTTTGCGATCCGCGATCTTTAAAATTTTATCTTTTCGGCGCATGCCGGCGCAAATTTGCTCGATGATCTCGTCTGGATCCTCGCTGCGCGGATTATCGCTCGTAACGATGCAGATTTTAGCAAAGTGCTCCGCGATGGCGCCCATTTTCGGACGCTTGCCGTGGTCGCGATCGCCTCCTGCGCCGAAAACCGCGATAATCTCGCCGCTTGCGCGCAGCGCGTTTAGCACCTTTTCGATGCCGTCTGGGGTATGAGCGAAATCGACGATTACAAGCGGATTTTTATTTACGATCTGCACGCGACCCTCGACGCCGCCGAAGTTTGCCAGGGCTTTTACGATCTTTTCGTTCGGTAGCTTGGTTAGAATTTTAACCGCCGCAAACGCCGCGGTAAGGTTGTAGAGATTAAACTCGCCGATGAGATCGCTTTGAAGCTGCGCATTATCGCCGTTTGGAGTGCGCAGGAGTGCGTCGATACCGCCCTTTAGCCCGTATCCGCTCACGCCGAAGCTCGCGGCGTTTTTGATACCGTAGGTAAGGGCGTTTGCGGGGTTAAATTTAATATGCCCATCGTCGGCGTTTATGAGCTTTGGCGCGTCGTCAGCGAAAAATGAGCTCTTGACCGCGGCATATTCTTGCATGCTGCCATGATAATCGAGATGATCTTGACTTAAATTCGTAAAAATTTTAAGCGCAAAATTTAGCCCTTCTATGCGATTTTGCGCGATTGCGTGCGAGCTAACCTCCATGACGAAGTACTCGCAGCCATGCTTGCCTGCTTCGCAAAGATAGCTCATCGTCTTAAAAACTGAGCTCGTCGTAAGTCCCTTTTCGTCGATCCTGCGCTCATTTATAAAGGCGCCGCGCGTGCCGCTTAGACCGCAGCTAAAGCCCAGATCCAGCAGCGTCGAATAGATCGCTGCGGCGGTCGTGGTCTTGCCGTTCGTACCGGTGATGCCTACGATTTTGATGCGCGGATCGATACTTAAAAGCTCCTTTGCTTGCGCGATAGAGATGATTTGCGCGCCTTTTTGCGCCGCTTCGGATTCAAATTTGGCGTTTGCGTCCGTGCGCATAAAAAAGCAGCCCGCTTCGCACTCGGCGGAGTTGTCGGTGATAAAGCTATTTTCGAGTCGTATTTTCATGATTTTTGATTTTTTGCATCAGCGCTTCGAAGCGCTCATCGCCCGCATACGCGGCAGCCGAGCTTTCGACGTAATTAAGCCCCATTTCGTAGTAGCCGTTTTCTATTAAATTTTCTAAAAATTCTATCATCTCGCTTTTGTCTGAAATGGCGATTTTGGAGGAAAAAATAATCGATTCGAAGGCGTCTTTAAAGCCTCTTTGACCTACCGCTCGCATAAAATCGGCATAGGCGATAACGGCGATTTCGTCCTCGGCGCCGGGCTCGGAGACCGCTTCGTTCGCGATTTTTTCGTTGATGGAGTTTAAAATTTTAAAAAGCTCCGCGGTTTGAGTTTTTGGGCTGAGGTTGTAAAAATCAAAGAGCATAAGCGCCTCTTCGCGGTCTGCCAGCGCAGTCTGGCAAAGCTCAAGCAAAAATAGAATTTCCTCCTCGCCGCTTTTTTCGTATGCGAGCGAAAAATATAGCTTCGCAAGCTCGAATTCTCCGCGCGAAAAGGCCTTTAGCCCCAGTTTTTTATAGTTCAAACTCTTCGCCTTCGGGGATGTTTACGACGCTAAGCTCGGGGTGAATATCCATGCGAAGCTGGCGCTCGACGCCGTATTTTAGGGTCTGTGAGCTCGCCGCGCAGCCGTGGCAATGCCCGGTAAGGCGGACATAGACGACGCCGTTTTTTATGCCTAAAAGCTTCATATCGCCGCCGTCGTTTTGCAGCATCGGTCGGATTAGCTCCAAGCTGCCTTGTACCGGGGCTAGAAGCTCTTCGTCTGTAAATGGTATCATTAAAATTCCTTATTTTAGTTTTGGCGAATTATATCTAAAAGCGATAAAAAAAGGCTTATCGGGGATGAAATTTAATCTGAAATTTTGCGCAAGGGCGCGGATTTTGCGCCATGGATCGCAAAGAATTTTATACGCCACGAACGGCGAGTCGCAATTTTAAAATTTTATCGATTCGGCAAGGACGAAACTCGCAAATAATCGGGCTTGCGTATATTTAAATTTAGACTATTTGCGCTATAAATTTGGGATGAAATTTCGTTTGAGCGGTAGGTAAAATTTAAAGCGGAACTGTCTAAATTTAATTAGGATAAGCGCCGATACGATTAAATTTTATAAAAACAAACTCCGAGTTTAATCGTAAATTTTACGACTACAAAAGCCCGGGCGGCGAATATTGTTTTGAAGCTCACAGATGAAATTTACGCTACGTTTTATATCGATCGCGGCTGTGAAATTTTAGCGCAGGCGCGTGCAATCACGGCAAAATTTCTATCGGCGTGCCGATTTTTACGTGCTCAAAAAGCTCGTCCATATCGTCGTTGACGAGCGCTATGCAGCCCTCCGTCCAGTCGCCGAACGCCGCGATACTCTGCCCTAGGTAGCTGAATTTATTCGGTAGCCCGTGGATTTTGATATCGCCGCCTGCGCTCTTGCCGAGGGATTTTGCGTGCGCTACGTCGGCTTTGTTCGGATAGGAGATGCCTAAATTTAGATGATACGCCGAGTTTGGATTTTTGCCGTTTATGGTGTAGTTGCCCTCCGGGGTTTTGCCGTCGCCTTGAACCTCTTTGTGTCCTTCAGGCTCGCGTCCGAGGGCGATTTTGTAACTTTTCGCGACGCCTTTTGAGGTTAAAATTTCAAGAATTCGTTTGGATTTATAGACGCGGATTTTAGAAATTTGCTCGCCGTTCAATGCTTGCTTTAGCGAAATTTCAGAGTTGATCGTTTCGATATTTTTATAGCTAAGATAATTGTCCAATGCCCACGCCAAGCCCGCAGCGATGATAATAAGCGGAAGTAAAATTTTAAATTTCATAGAAGAAATTTCGGGAGTGATCCCGAAATTTTATTTGCTGATTAGCTCGATATAAGCCATCTCTGCGGCGTCGCCCTTGCGAAGGCGGGTTTTGATGATGCGAGTGTAGCCGCCGTTTACACCTGCATATTTTGGAGCGATCTCGGTGACCAACTTATTTGTCGCAGCCTTATCCTGAAGCGCCGCGAAAACAAATCTATGCGCCTCGCTGTCGCCCTTGCGCGCGTGAGTGATCAGCTTTTCTACGTAGCTTCTTAGCTCTTTGGCTTTAGGAAGCGTAGTCTCGATCTTGCCGCTCGTGACTATAGCGATAGTCAAATTCTTAAGCAGCGCGGCGCGGTGAGACGAGGTGCGCCCTAGCTTTCTATATCCGTGGTTGTGTCTCATTTACTATCCTTCATTCTTTTGTTTTTGAATTTTTAACTCTTCGAGCTTGCGTTTTAGCTGCTCTTTTTTATCGCCAAGCTCTTGGTTGCCGATAGGATAACCGATCTCCTCCATAACGGCCTTGATCTCCTCAAGCGATTTTTTGCCTAAATTTTTAAGATCTTTCAGCTCGCTCTCCTCCATGATCGCAAGCTCGCCGATAAATCTAATATCCGCGCGATCCAGGCAGTTAAAGCTTCGCGCGCTTAGGCTTAGATTGCTAACGCTCTCAAAAAGCTTTGCAAACTCGGAATTTGCGGGGATCGCCCTACCGAAAGTATCCGCAGCGCTGATATTTACGATGCCTTTGAAAACCGCCAGCTGCTGATACATCGCTTCAAGCGCGTTTTTAAACGCGTCTATCGCGCTGATCTGACCGTCGGTAGTGATCGTAAAGACCACCTTTTCGTAGTCGGGATTATCCTCTACGAATACGTTTTCGATGTCGTAAACGGCCTTAGTTACCGGGGTGAAAAACGCATCCAACGCGATGAAATCAGCGTCTAAATTTTCTCTGATCTCTTCGCTTGGGACGTAGCCGATACCCTTTTCGATGATGAGCGTAAATTTAAGATCGGCATCCTCGTTTATCGTAGCCAGATAAGCGCTTGGATTTACGATCTCTACGGCGTCGTTATTTAGGTCGCTGCCGTAAATTTCTTTAGGTCCTTTGAAGCTGTATTCTACGACCTCGCGTAGGGAATCGCCCTTGATTTTAAACCTTAAGCCCTTTAAATTTATGATAAAAGCCGCCATATCCTCGAGCATGCCGCGCATGCTGTCGAATTCATGGCTTACGCCTTCGATTTTAACCGCAGTCGGCGCAAAACCGACCGTGCTCGTATAAAGTAACCTTCGTAAAGGATGAGCTAGAGTGACGGCATATCCCGTTTCAAAGGGATATGCTATGATTTTAGCAACATTTTCGCTGACATTCTCAACCTTTATTTCAGTTGGCATATGAGCTGATGTTGTGATTTTTCTCATATTAGCACCTACTATTTCGAGTAAAGCTCTACGATAAATCTTTCCTCTACAGGAATAACAACTTCTTCTCTCTCCGGAACTCTAGAAAAAATTCCGTATCTTTTCTCTTTTTCTACGTCTACCCACGCTACGATGCCGGTCTGTGCCGTAAGATCTAGCGCTCTTG
This sequence comes from uncultured Campylobacter sp., assembly GCF_963518785.1. Classification (NCBI taxonomy): domain Bacteria; kingdom Pseudomonadati; phylum Campylobacterota; class Epsilonproteobacteria; order Campylobacterales; family Campylobacteraceae; genus Campylobacter; species uncultured Campylobacter sp. The sequence continues at coordinate 73,139 of NZ_CAUQKJ010000009.1, read as the reverse complement.
AAATTTGCGGGTTATTTTTGCTCTTCTCGATCACTTCGATCTTTTGTCCTGCGCGGACGGAGTACGAAGGGATATCGACGCGCTTGCCGTCTACCAAGATATGTCCGTGCGTAACGAGCTGGCGCGCAAATCGTCTAGTCGTAGCAAAGCCCATACGGTAAACGACATTATCTAGCCTCTGCTCTAAAAGCTGAACCAAGATCGCTCCGGTGTTACCCTCTCTGCGAGCCGCTTCAGCAAATAGCCTGCGAAACTGCTTTTCGCTTACGCCGTACATAAATTTAGCCTTTTGCTTCTCGCGAAGCTGTGAGCCGTATTCGCTTAGTTTAGCGCGTCTTTGTCCGTGCTGACCTGGAGCGTAAGGGCGTTTTAAAAGCGCGCTCTTGCCCGCAAGCCTTCTCTCGCCTTTCATAAATAGATCGACGCCGAGCCTTCTTTCTAATTTTTCAACCGGTCCTGTATATCTAGCCATAAATTTCTCCTTTTATAATTACACGCGACGTCGTTTAGGCGGTCTGCAACCGTTGTGCGCAAGAGGAGTGATATCTTTGAAATATGTAACTTTAATCCCTTCTACGCTACCTACGCTTTTGACGGCGGTCTCGCGTCCGCTTCCCGGACCCTGAACCTTGACGCCTACCTCTTTGATGCCGTGCTCTTTGGCTTTGTTTAACGCGTCCTCGACGGCTTGCTGCGCCGCATAAGGGGTGGATTTTTTGCTGCCTTTAAAATTTAAAGCGCCCGCACTGCTCCACGCGATCGCGTTGCCCATCTCGTCCGTTACGGTTATCATAGTGTTATTAAACGTAGCGGAGATGTAAACTATGCCTTTGGCGATATTTTTTCTGACGGTTTTTTTCTTAACTACTTTTTTTTGTGCCATATCTCAATCCTTATTTAGCTGCCGCGCCGACGGTTTTGCGTTTGCCTTTTCTGGTTCTGGCGTTCGTTTTTGTTTTTTGACCGCGAACCGGAAGGCCCTTTCTGTGTCTTAAGCCGCGATAGCCGCCCAAGTCCATAAGCGCTTTTATATCCATAGCCACTTGTTTGCGAAGATCGCCTTCGACCATATAGTGCTCTTGGATCTCTTTTCTGATAGCGGCGGCTTCATCTTCGCTCAGATCGGCGACTCTTTTGTCATAAGAAATTCCTGCCGCATCGAGAATTTTTCTCGACGTAAATAAACCTATACCGTAGATATAAGTTAGTCCGTATTCAATCCTTTTTTTCTTTGGTAGATCTACACCTGCGATACGAGCCATAACTTATCCTTGTCTTTGTTTATGTTTTGGATTTTCACAAATAACGTGAACAACACCTTTGCGCTTGACAATTTTACATTTGTCGCACATTTTCTTAACGGATGGACGAACTTTCATTCCACTCTCCTAAAATTTTCTCCACTTTAAATGCAAACTGCACCTAGGTTTAATGAAATTTCAAAAGCGAAAGTATCAAACCAACTGTTTTCAAAATAGTGGGGATTTTGAAAACACTTCTTCCTACAGTTTAGTCGCAAAATCGCGAGTATATCTAAATTTAACTTTATCCTTACTTATAGCGGTAGGTGATCCTGCCTTTATCGAGGCTGTAAGGGGTCAGCTCGACTTTTACGCGATCGCCCGGCATTATCTTGATGTAGTGCATCCGCATCTTGCCCGCGATATGGCATAAAATCACGTGTTTGTTGTCTAGCTCGACCTTAAAAGTCGCGTTCGGCAGCGCTTCTATGACGTTGCCGTCGATCTCTATGACGTCGTCTTTTGCCACAAATTCTCCTTTCTTTTAAATTTAAAAAGGGCGATTATATAGAATTTAAAATTTTAAACAGCTTAAAAGAAATTTAAAATAAGCAAAATTTCAGATTTATTTCGCTACGCGCGCACTGTTTTTGTAAAGGCAAGACGGCGCTCTTTTTAAAATTTTAGTATAATGGCTCAAAAATTTTAAAGGAAGAACATGAAATGGCAAAACGGCAGACGAAGCTCAAACGTGGAGGATGACCGCGCAAGCAGCATGCGCACGAGCTCGGGCTCACTTGGGATGCTGATCCCGATCATTAGGTTTTTGCTCGGCTCAAAGATCGGGCGCATAGTGCTCGTAATCGGCGTCGTAGCGTATTTTATGGGCTACAACCCTTTAGCGCTTTTAGACGGAGGCGCTAGCACGCAAAGAGAGCCGACGGACAGCCCGCAGGAGCAAGAAAAGCTCGCCTTCGTCTCGGCGGTGCTAGCTCAAACCGAGGACGTTTGGGGCGAGATATTTAAAAGTGCGGGCGCGCGCTATGAAGAGCCCGGGCTTCGGCTCTTTCGCAATCAGATCGCAAGCGGCTGCGGTTTTGCGAGCGCGCAGACGGGACCTTTTTATTGCCCAAGGGACCGTAAAATTTATCTCGATCTTAGCTTTTTCGACGAGCTTGCGAATAAATACAAAGCGGGCGGCGACTTCGCGCAGGCCTACGTCATCGCGCACGAAGTAGGGCATCACGTTCAAAATTTAATCGGTACGCTGGAGCAGATCAATGCTCTAAAAAGGCGCGCTCGCAGCGAAGCCGAGCAAAACGCGCTTCAGGTCAAAGTTGAGCTACAGGCGGACTGCTACGCTGGGGTCTGGGCGCATTATCTAGCAAAAGCCGGGCGCGTGCTTGAAGCGGGCGACATCGACGAGGCGCTAAATGCCGCCAGCGCGATCGGCGACGATACGCTGCAGCGCAAATTTAGCGGCCGCGTCGTGCCCGATTCTTTCACGCACGGCACCTCGGCGCAACGCAAAGAGTGGTTTAAAAAGGGCTTAGCGGGCGGAAACCTAAAAGCCTGCTCGTTTGAGCCGTAAGGAGTGGGCTTTGAGCTAGCTTGCGGGCTAGATCAAGGGCGGTTTAAATTTTAAAATTTTAATGATCGGCGATTAAAAAGCTCGGACGGCGCGCTCGGCTAGCGCGACGACGGCTTGTTTGAGCGCAGGCTCGACTACGGCATAAGAAACCAAAATAGATACGTTAAAATTTATGGAGGCTAAAACGAACAAAATAACCTGCATCTGCCTAGGCGTGCGAAGCATGCAAAGGGCGCTGAAATTTTACAGAGACGGCCTAGGATTTAAGACGGATTGCAAGGACGACGACCCGCCGGTATGTTTTTTCAATACGCCTGGGACCAAATTTGAGCTCTATCCATTGGACGCGCTGGCGCGAGATATCAGCGAAAACGATCCGCCCAAGGGCAGCGGATTTGGAGGTATCACGCTAGCCTATAACGTAAAAAACAAAGAGGACGTAGCTAGCATCATAGAGCTAGTAAAAAAGGCGGGCGGAACTATCATCAAGGAGCCCCAAGATACGTTTTGGGGCGGATATCACGCGTATTTTGCCGATCCCGACGGATACTACTGGGAGGTGGCTTGGGGGCCTGGTTTTAAATTTGACGAGGACGGGCTGCTCAAATTTTAGAGCAAAATTTTTGCGGACGAGGCTTATTCGGAGGCGCCGAAGCCTTTGGCCTAAGCGCGTAAAATTTAAACTTAAAATTTTATTGCAATCATCGGGCGGGTTTTTGGCTCGTATAATTTGCGGCGCCGTTTTTCCCGCGCTTTGCTCTAAACATCGAGCGAAATTTTACTCTCCGATATGATCTGCGGCGCGGATTTCGCGCGAGGCTAAAATTTACCCGCACCCCGCCGCTGTTTTACTCGCGCTCGCAGTACCGCTTTGCTCGCATCGCATGCCGCTACACAAAGCAAGAAAGCGGATATTTCGCAGTGCTTTTGTCCGTGAGCGCAGCGAGGAAAAGAGCGATAAATTCCTCGAAGCTTTGCGCGGCAGCCTCTTTTAAAAACCGCTTGTTTATGAGCGAATTTTCGATGTCGGGGTGAGCTAGAATGATTAAGCTTTTCATATTTTTTCTTTAAGATTTTGGTTTGGGGCGATAAAATTTGCCGCTAAAATCACAGTTATAGCCCCGCTTTGAAATTTCATTTTCAAATTAGCGGCAGAATTTTAAGACAAAATTTCAAAGCGAAATTTTAATGCCGAAGCTTCGACGCTTAAATTTGACGCCGAAATTCCATAGTAAATTTCAGCGCATAAATTTTATATTAAAGCTTAGCGCCCAAATGCGCCGGAGCTCTATTTCAAAACGCTTGCTTGGCGCTTTATTTCCCCGCAGCTAGCAGATCTGCAAGCACCTTTGCGGCGTGATCTTTCGCCTTGACGCTTTTATAGACCTTTAAAATTTTGCCGTCCGCACCGATCAGAAAGGTCGAGCGCACGATGCCTAGATACTCGCGCCCGTAGTTTTTGCGCACCTGCCACGCGCCGTATAGCTTGGCTACCTCGTGCTGCGGATCGCTCAGCAGGATGTGCTTTAGGCTTTGCTTGGCGATGAAGCCTGCGTGGGATTTGGCGCTGTCGGGGCTGATGCCTACGATCACGCAGTCTGCAGCGATAAAGTCATCGTACGCGGCGCTAAATTCGCACGCTTCGGTCGTGCAGCCGGGAGTGTTATCCTTGGGGTAAAAATACAGCGCGATCCTCTTGCCTGCGAAATCCTTTAGCGCGACGCTCGCTCCGTCGGCGTTTTGCAGCGTAAAAGCGGGCGCTACGTCTCCTGCTTGCAGCGTGATTTTGCGCTCGCGATCCTCTGCGCTAAACTCGTCTTCGATCTGTGTTTTTCTCTGCATATCGTGTCCTTTTTTTTGAAATTTTCGGGCTCGTAGCCCAAATCGCGGCTAAATTTTAATCTTTTTTCATAAATTTATCCTTGCTTGGATGAAATTTTGCCCCGCGCCGCAGCTGCGCGCGCATTGGACGGATTGTAAGTAAGATCGTTTTAGACGAGGGCGGGCTAGGGGCTTGCTTTACGGCACGCGTAAAAACATTTTGTTGCACATGCCTTGAGGTAGTATGGTACGAGAGCGCCTCGTATCTATTGTGCCACGCAAACTCCGGTTACTCACAAGAAAAAACAACTCTTCATTTTTACAACCCCTCTTAATCTACTTTTAGCTTTTTGACGATATGATTCTACAAATTTTAACAAAGGATACAACATGAAAACGCTCGTGATCTTATCGCATCCCAATTTCACCGCCTCGCGCGTGAACAAAGCCCTATCGCAGGTCGCAAAGGGCGCTGCCGGCGTGGAGGTGCGCCATTTGGAGGGACTTTACGGCACTGATACTGCGCGCATCGACGCTCGCACAGAGCAAGACGCGCTATTGGGCGCCGACCGCATCGTATTTTTGTACCCGATGTACTGGCTAAACGTGCCGCCTATGCTAAAAGCCTATATCGACATCGTCTTTTCGCACGAGTTGGTGGGTTCCGGCGTGCTTAAAGGCAAGGTCTTGCAGCTTGCGCTAAGCGTCAGCACTCCGCTTGGCGAATACTCTAAACAAGGCGCGATCGGCTTTAGCTTGGATGAAATTTTAACGCCGCTTAAGATCGCGGCAAACTACTGCGGGATGGAGTTTGCCATGCCGTTTGTCAGCAGCGGGTTTGAGCCTGGAGAGTTTGGCGACGATGCCGTAGAGGCCGCAGCTGCACGCTTCAGCAAACTTTTACGAGGCGAACTAAGTCCCGGCGAGTATCAAATTTAGCAAAGCAAATGCCCGCTACCCGCGGCTACGAGCCGAAATTTTACGAGGGCGAATTTTAGCCGCGAAACTGCCGCTTTTAACAAACCGATCGACAAAAGCTCAAAGTGGATCTAAACACGCTATGGATGGCTCGACTAAGACGCGCGTGCACTCGTCGTAGCCAGTGTTGATTGCTTGCAAGGTACAAGCGTATTTAAAAGGTGCACATCGGCTAGCTAATGTTGTCATCTATGGAGGCACGAATGGGCGTTCGGCTCGAAGTCATCGGCGTAAAACTCATCGTGTCTTATTTGCGTAAGAGTGGTTAAATTTCGCAGCAAGCGGCAAAGTGGGGGGGGGGGGGGTGAAGTGTGTCGTGATCTTTGGATCAGGTCTGGGTTTTTGCGAAGCGGTCTCTGTCGCGCTTAGAGAGTTTAAATTTTAAAGTTTACCGCATCGCGTAGTATTTTGCAAAACATCGCACCGCCGCTGCGAAAAGATATGCCGAGCCTGCCGCTGTAAAAGTGTGGTGATCGGTCATTACCGAGTAAAGTAGCGCCGTAGCAAGCGCGTAAAATATGAAAGCACATTGCTATAAGCGAGTAGGCAGAGTGAAGAGGAGCCCGCGTTTCATAAATATCTCGCGCGTGGGCTTACCTGCTGCATAGATGCAAAGCCTGCGCGAAACGTGCACTGCGGTAAAATAGGGTAAGACCGCTCTTGGTGTGATTGAGGCTGGATGTCGCGCGGGGCGTAGCTGCGCGCATGAGAGAAAAGAGCGCTTATAGCGCGATTTGAGCTGCTACGAAATTTAATTTATCAAAAGAGATTTTTGAAGAAGGAGCAGAATTTATAAAATTTCGCTCCTTAATTTTGCGATGTTTAAAGCGTGCACATCGTTTCGCGCAATGCAGGATTATTTTACGCCGACGATGATTTGAGTAGCTTTGATGATCGCGGTTACTTCGTCGCCGACTGCTAGCGCCAAATTTTTAACGGAGCCGTTTGTGACGATCGCGCTTAGATTCTCACCGCCTGCGGTTCTGACATCGATTTCAGCATTGATTGCGCCCTCTTTAACGGCGGTGATTTTGCCTTTTAGTTGATTTGCAGCACTTAGACGAAGATCATTTTCTCCCTTTGAAATGATGACATTCGGGGCTTTGAATAAAAATACCGCCTCTTTGCCTGCTTTTAAATCCAAAGTTTTTTCAGAATCGACCGTAACGGTCGCTTTTAGCACGTCGCCGCCTCTGGTTTTAGCTGTGATTAGCGAATTTACCGCACCTATTTTTACGTCGCTGATTACGACGTGAAGCTGATTTCTAGCACTGATTGCCATTGTTTCTCCTTGTAAAAAATTACGAGCAATGTTAGCGGCAAATCCTTAAATGAAATTTAAAAATGCTGCGTGTAAGAAATTAATTTGATTTGTTGCGAATTTATATTAAGCCCACTTTTTAAATTCCTGGCTTGCATTATGAAAAATAGCGTTAAAAAATAGATGAAATTTTAAATTCGTATATATTAAATCGAGTTATTTTCCTTGAAATTTTATTCGCTTTTTATAAAATTCTGCGTTTTTTAAAGCTCTGGCGCAAAATTTAGCGTTTGTTTTGCGCATCTGCGAAGTGTACATCCGGATAGAAAATTTATCTCAAATCGCGTCTGGCAAGGCTTTAAAAGCACTCCGCTTAAGCCTCTTCGCTGAATTTTACGCCTCGCACATCGGTTTTATGAGTGGATTGGCGAGCGAGGCGATTTTACATTTGCTTTAAAATTATGACGAGCAGTGCGCTTTGAGCGCAAAATTTCAGCGCACCTTGCTTTGCAGAAAATCACGCAGAATCATCGCGTGGTTGCAGTGCTCGTCCTTTGCGGCGTATAGCAGCGTGACGACCGGCTCGTTTTTAACCTTTTTCAAAAATTCAGCTACGGCGGGATTTTGCTCAAGCTCAGCTAGGTAAAGCTCCTTAAAATGGGCGAAATTCTCAGGCTTATGCGCGAAAAGCTTGCGTATTTCGGTGCTAGGCGTTATATCTTTCGCCCACATATCAAGTTCCAGCGTGTCTTTTTTTATGCCACGCGGCCACAGCCTATCGCAAAGCACGCGAAATCCATCCTCTTCCTCCGCGCTCTCATAGACGCGCTTAATCTTAAATTTTGTCATAGTTTGCCCCTTTAAATTCGCTAATCTTTGATGAAATAATCGCCATCGAAGCTTACGAGCGAGTATTTGCGCTCGCTTCCAAGCGCCTCTACGAGCTCCGGTATGCTAAGAAACGTGAGGCTGTCGGCGCCTATAAATTTGCAAATTTCATCCGTGCTCATATTCGCGGCGATCAGCTCGCGCACGCTCGGCGTGTCGATGCCGTAGCGCTCGGGATACTTTAGCTCGGGGCTTGCGATGCACATATGCACGCGCGCTGCGCCCGCATGGCGCAGAAGCTCGACGATCTTTTTGCTCGTGGTGCCGCGCACGATGCTGTCGTCGATCACCGCGACGCTCTTGCCGTGCAGTGCCGCGCCAATCGGATTTAGCTTGAGTTTGACCTTTAAATTTCGCACCTCTTGCGTCGGCTCGATGAAAGTGCGGCCGATGTAGTGGTTGCGAACGATCGCCATCTCAAAAGGGATTTTGCTCTCTTGCGCGAAGCCAAGCGCCGCCGGTACGCCGCTATCGGGCACGGGCACGACGAAATCGGCTTTTAAACTCCCGCATTTTCGCGCGAGCGCAGCGCCCAGTTTTTTTCTAACCTCATATACGTTTTTGCCCTCTACGACGCTGTCTGGGCGCGCAAAGTAGATGTATTCAAACGCGCAAATTCTAGCCTCCGCGGCTTTTAAAATTTCAAGCGAGCTAAACTCATCCTTGCCCTCTTCGAAGATCACCATCTCGCCGGGCTTTACGTCGCGGACGAACTCGGCTCCTACTAGATCAAACGCGCAGGTCTCGCTCGCGACGATGTAGCCGCCGTCTTTAAGCCTGCCGATGCTGAGCGGACGCACTCCGTAGCGATCGCGCACGGCAAACATCTTTGAACGGCTTAAAATCAGAAGCGAGTACGCGCCCACGCACTGCTGTAGCGCCTCGATGATACGGTCTTTTAGATGCTCCTGCTTGCTACGGGCGATGAGGTGCAGGATGTTTTCGGTGTCCATGCCGGACTGAAAAATCGCCCCCTCGCTTACGAGCTTGTGGCGAATTTCGTCTTTGTTGATCAAATTTCCGTTATGAACGATAGAGATCTCCCCAAGAGCGTAGTTGCCCGCAACGGGCTGTGCGTCCTTTAGACTATCTGCACCCGCGGTGCCGTAGCGGTTGTGACCGATCGCGATGTTGCCTTTTAAAATTTCAAAACTCGCGGGGCTAAAAACCTCCGTCACGAGCCCCGTGGCTTTGATCGTTTTGATGTGATGGTTGAAGCTCGAGCTGATGCCGCTTGCCTCCTGGCCGCGGTGCTGCATGGCAAAAAGCCCGTAATACGCGGTTTTAGCCGCACCTTCGGAATTTATGACTCCCACGATTGCGCACATTTTCTAACCTCTTAAATTTTATTTTTTAGAAATTTATCTATATTTTGTTTTATCATTTACGGCTCGCCGTCCGGCATTTTGCCGACGCCTTATTAAATAGATCGGCTGAAATTTTAAACATCTCGGCGATATTTGCTCCATCTTTGGCATAGCTGCTGAATAATCTGACTTTGTAAATTCCAAAACTTTCAAGCTCAGGTTTTAGCTCGCGCAAAAAATTTAAAATTTCATCTTTGGTTGGCATTTTTTCCTCTTAAATTTAGCCGCAAACGCTAGATTCCTAAGCAGTCGTCTATGCCGTAAAGCCCGCTATTTTGCGATGCTAGCCATACCGCCGCCTTTATCGCGCCTCTGGCAAAAGTCGCGCGCGAAGTCGCCGTGTGATTTAGCTCGACGAACTCGCCCTCGCCGTAAAATCCCACGGTGTGGCGCCCGACGATGTCACCGCCGCGCAGCGACATCACGGCGATCTCGTCCTTGCCACGCTCGCCGATGAGCCCGTCGCGACCGCTTACGCGCACGTCTTTCAAGCTTAGCCCGCGCGCGCTTGCGGCACTCTCCGCAAGGCTTATCGCCGTGCCGCTCGGGGCGTCTTTTTTGTGGCGGTGGTGCATCTCTAAAATTTCGCAGTCAAAATCGCGCAGGCTCCTGCTAGCAAGCGCTACGAGCTTGTTTAGCACCGCGACGCCCAGGCTCATATTCGTAGCGTGCAGCACGGGCATTTTTGCGCCGCATTCGCGCAGTAGCCGCTCGCCCTCATCGCCCAGAGCCGTCGTGCCGATGCAAAGCGGCTTTGGATGCGAAAGCGCAAATTCCATTAAATTTATTGCGCCGTCTCGGATCGTGAAGTCTATCACGACGTCGCAGCCGCTAAAAAGCTCGTCGTAGCTGCGGCTTGCGGCGCAGTTCGGCGTATAATCAAGCGGCGCAATCGTGTAGATTACGCTTGCTCGTGCCTGATCGAAATTTTTCAGGCACTCGTAGATCATCGTACCCATTCTGCCGCTTCCGCCGTGAATTCCTATATTTATCATCGCCGTTCCTTTAAATTTAGTCCGCTTAGTATAGCCAAATTTTGCTTACGCTATTTTTCAAGACCCAGGTTTAGCGGGATAAAACTGTTTCGTTTAAGCTCCGCTTCGCTCGGTTTTTTGATCTCTATGCGAGAGGCGCTTACGCCGCGCTGCACTAGTGCCGATTGCACGGCGGCCGCCCTGGCAAGGGCTAGCTCATCAAGACGCGAACGAGTAAATTTCTGCGCGCTTATCAGCTCCTCCATCGCCTCATCGCCGCTAGCTTTGATGCCGTATTTGATCTTAAGCGCCGCTATGGCTTCATCCGTAGAGAGCCCCTGTTTATTTGACATCAGCGTAAGCGTGTTTTGAAGCGAACGCCTTTGGAACTCGTGAGTATCGAGCTTTTCGTTATACGCAGAGTTTAGGATGATCTTGAGTTCGGGCTTGGCTTTTGCGACCTTGGCTAAATCATCTATTTTAGAGTTTTCGCTAATTAAAATTTCGCTGCTCGCCGCCTCAAAATCGATACTTTCCAGCTTTTTCGTATCTACGCCCGCGATCTTTCCCATAAATCTAAACGGGCTTAACACGATGTCAGATAGCAGCTTTTTGACCGCGCCCCAAACGAGCGCGCCGTAGCTAAATTTCGGATCGCTCAGCGTGCCGCTTAGAGGTAGGCTAAGATCGATCTGATCATCGCTGTCCTTTAGGATCGACACGACTAGCCCGATCGGAAGGCTCAGCGCGTCCTTACTCTGCACCTCTTTGCCAAGCTCGAAGCGGTCCAAATTTAGATCATTGCTTGCATTTAGCTTGCCGTCATCGATTTTGTAGGCAAGTTTTAAATTTAACTTGCCGCCTGCGATTTCGTTGCCGATATATTTGGCGGTATAGGGCGATGCGGGCGCAAGCGGGATATCCTTTAAAACGACGTTTATATCGCTTTTGCGTTTAAAATCCATCGGATAGGCGCGCGCCGTGATGCTCGCTAACCCGCTTCCGCTTACGAGCGAACTAAACTTAATATCCGCCGCCCGCTTCGGACTGATCTCGCTGATGCTTGCCTTCATATCGCTGATGCGCAGTTTAAAGGGCGCTGCTAGGCTCTCGTCGGTGAAATTTAAACTTCCGCCACTAAGCGAGATATTTTTTACGCTCCACGCAAAGTTTGCCTTGCTTTTTACGGATTTGCTAGGCGCAGCTTGGGCGGGCTTTGCGGCCTGCTTTGCCTGCGCAGCGGGCTTTATCAGCGAAGTTAAATTTAAACGTCTGTCTTTATTTAGCGAGATATTTGCTGCGGGCGAGCCAAGAGCGATCTTATTTAGCGTGAGGGAGTTTGGGCTCAGCGCGATTTGCGCGACATTTAGCGATGCAAGGGAGAAAATTTTATCCCTGCCCGAGCTTAACGCCAAGCCCTTGCCCGATAGCCCCGCTTCGAGCGAGAAGGCGTTTGAAAGTTTCAGCTGCCCTTGCGTAGCGAGCTCGCCGGCGATGGAGCCCGTGATAAATTCCGCCACATATCTGTTAAAAACGCCCAAGTTCGGCACCTTTAGGCTAAAGCTCGCGCCTACGTTAAGCGGCGCGATGCTGACCTTGCCGTCCGCACTAGCCGTGATTTCGCTCGCGATAAGGCTTGCTTTGATACCGAAAGGCTCGGCGAAATTCGAGCTTAGCCCGCTTAGCGTGGCGCTGAAATCCTTGATCTCGTGCACGTTGTTTTTAACGATAAAGCTCTCGCCGATCTTAGCCTGTGCGCCCGTTACGGAGGCTTCGCCGATCTTAAATTTTAAAGCGGGGCTTTTGGAGGGCTTTTTAGAATTTAAATTTGCGCCGCTTGCCGTAGAATTTACATCCGCCGGGTTTGTGTCGCCCGCGCTCGCCGTTTTTTTAAAGCTCGCGTGATTTTTAGAGATCGCGCTTAAGATCGCCAGATCGTTTATGCTTTTGGCGCCGTTAACGCCCACTTCCGAGTTGAAAAACGGCTCGTTTAGCAAAATTTTATCCACGCCAAGATTTAGATCCGCGACGTTAAATTTAACCCCTTGCACGCCGAAGCTTTCAAATCCGCTAAAAATTCCGTTTTTGTTTGCGATTTTGGAGTTTGAAATTTTAGCGAACTCCAGGCTTACGCCGTTTTGCGCGCCCTCTTTGTCGTAGCTAAACGCGCCCAGCTCGGTTGCGGCGATCGAAATTTTATCGCTGCGCGCTAGCGTAATCTGCGTATCCGCGATACTAAAGGCGCCAAAACCCGTGTGAAGGGCTGTTTCGTTACCTTCGGCGTTAAATTTCAAGAAATTTTCCGTGATTTTAGTATCGTTTGAGACGACCGAAATTTGCGGGTTTGCAAAGCTTGAGCGGTTTAGATCTACGCTTTTTACGGCGGAGTTTAGCCGCAAGTTTGCCCCCGTTTTATTAAAATCTAGCGCAAAATCCGCGACCCGCGCGCCCTCAGAGCCCGTGGAAATTTTGGTTTCGTTCATATCGTATTTTGCGCCCGAAACTAGCACTTGCGGAATCATTACTGCGCCTGAAATTTCATTCGAAACGTCCGTATTCAGCTCAAAGCTCGGGATTTTTAGCGAGCCAAGAGAAATTAAGCTTTGACCTTGCAAAATTTCTAGGCTTTGCAGCTCGAGCTTTGAGTTTTCAAGCGCAAATTTTATATTTTCATCGAGGCTCAATCGGTAATTCAGCGTGGCGGAAAGGAAGCCGTTTTTAAACCGCACACCGCTAGGATCGAGGTATGATAGCCAAAACGGATCGATTTTCAGCCGTTTAAGATCTATTTTGCCGTGCAAGCGCAGAGGCGCCAGATCGATGGCTCCATCGAAGCTTAACGAGTCGTATGTGCGCGAAACCGCGCTTAGATCGTGCTCGCCGATCGTTTCGTCCTTTAAATTTAAGCCATTTATCTCGTAATTCAGATCGGTCGAGATGAGCGAAAACGGCCTTTTCAGGGAGTTATCGATGTAGCCCAGAGAGCCGCGCTCGATCTTAAAATTATTCAGCGTGACGTTGAAGCTGGAGTTTTCATCCTTGCTTTCGCTCTTTTGCTCCGAAATTAGCGGCTCGAAATTGAAGGTACCGTTTTGCTCGCGCTCGACTTGAAATTTAGGGGATTTGAGATGCAAAATTTCTACCGCGAGAGTCTTTTTAAAAAGCTTTGAAAAACCGATTTTTAAATTTATCTCATCGGCGCTAAACAGCGGTTTAAAGGTGCTAAGCTCCGGCTTGGTGACGTTTAGCTCGTAGGTAAAGGGGTTAAATTTAGCATCCTGCACGCTAAAGCTTGCTCTGCCCTCTAAAATTTTAGGCAGCGCTTTTTCGATAAAAAGCGGCACGCCGAAAAAGCCCGCGAGCACGTAAAATAGCGCAAATCCACCTACGCCGCAAGCAAACTTACGCCAGTGTTTTATAAAAAAATTTTTCATTTTTCCGCTCATTAATTTTGATAGCGTAAAATTATATCCAAAAATTTCGTGCAAAGGGTTAAAATTTGCTGGTTCACATCTGCTGCTCGGTCGATTGCGATTATTTTTTGCGTCGCTTAAAAGAGCTCACGCAAGAGCCGCTAATAGGCTATTTCTACGATCCAAACATCCACCCCTACGGCGAATACGTTCTTAGAATGCACGACTCAAAGCGGGTTTGCGAAAATTTGGGGATTAAATTTATCCCGGGCGAGTATGATTTTCAGGGCTGGCTACAGGGTGCGCGCGGGCTTGAAAACGAGCCCGAAAAGGGCGCGCGCTGCGAGTTTTGCTTTGATTTCCGCATGCAAAAAACGGCCGAGCTCGCGTTAAGCCTAGGCGAGCGCAAAATCACTACGACTCTTTTAATGAGTCCCAAAAAATCTCAATCTCAGCTTTGCAGCTCGCTGCAACGTATCTGCGAGCGCTATGGGCTGGAGTTTATCGCGCCCGATTTTCGTAAAAACGGCGGCACGAACGAGCAGTTTGCGCTTGCGAAAAAGGATGCGCTGTATCATCAAAACTACTGCGGCTGTATCTATGCTCTCGCGGCACAGCAGAATGATCAGCGAAAGACCGAGCGGGATTTCGGCGGAAGTTTGACGACGGATTTGAAGCAAAATTTAGCCCAAGGTGCCGAAATTTACGAACTAATGTCGCCAATAGATCGGCAAATCCTGCCCGCTTCGGTAGAGGAGAAGTTGAAATTTTACAAAAAGCTTTGCTCGCTCGAAAGAAAAGGAGTTAAATTTAGCGTGCTGCGCGATCGATTTTTAAACTACCGCCTGCTGCGCGCATGGATTAAATTTGACGGCGAGGTAGTGCCTTCGTTTGTGCTATTTGGCTCGCATTTTACGCGCGAAAACGTGAAGTTTAGCGTGGAGCGAGAGTGCGAAATCTTTTGCAGCGATAAAGGGGAGATTAAAATTTTAAGCCTGGCGAAATTTAACGAAATTTCAAGATCAAATTTCAAAAGCGTATCCGAAATGCTAAAAAATCCGCCGAGTCTTGCGCGCCAAAATAAAGCTCGCGCCGCCCTGTGCGCTGCGGGCTCGCTCTCGCCGATCATCGTCACGGATGAGATAAGAGCCGCCAAAGTTCAAATTTACGGGCTCTCGCGCATATTTTTAGACGTTAGGGAAATTTTAGTAAGAATTTGATAAGATTCTAAAATTTCTAAAAAAGGCAGATCAATGATAGATATAAACGAAATCCTCTCCATCCTACCTCATCGTTTTCCGTTTTTGCTCATAGACCGCGTCGAAGAGCTCAGCATAGGCGAAAGTATCAAGGCCTATAAAAACGTAACCTACAACGAGCAGATCTTTCAGGGCCACTTCCCAGGCCATCCGATCTATCCTGGCGTAATGATTATCGAGGGCTTAGCGCAGGCAGGCGGCGTGCTGGCGTTTAAGAGCATGGAAAAAGACGGTGTCGATCTAAGCGACAAGGTCGTGTATTTTATGAGTATCGACAACGCTAAATTTAGAAGTCCCGTCCGCCCCGGCGACAAGCTTGAATATCGCATCAGCGTAATCAAACACCGCGGACGCATCTGGGTGCTAAAGGGCGAAGCCTACATCAACGACGGCGCCACACTGGCCGCACAGGCGGAACTTCAAGCGATGATAATGGATAAATAATGGCTAAAGTTCACCACACGGCGATCATCGAGGACGGCGCGCAGATCGGAGCCAAGGTTGTGATCGAGCCGTATGCTTTCATAAGCGCGCAGGCTAAAATCGGCGACGGCTGCACAATCAAGCAGGGGGCGCGCATCATCGGCGATACGCAAATCGGCGAGGGCTCTAAAATTTTTTCATACGCGATCGTGGGCGAAATTCCACAAGATATGAGCTTTGAAGATGGCGAGCGCACGGGGCTAATCATCGGCAAAAACGCTACGATACACGAGTTTTGTACGATCAGCTCGGGCTCGCATAAGGGCGACGGATTTACGCGCATCGGCGATAATCTATTTATGATGGCGTATTGCCATATCGCACACGATTGCGTGCTGGGCAGCAACATAATCCTAGCTAACAACGCCACGCTCGCAGGCCACGTCGTAATGGGCGATTATGCCGTTATCGGCGGACTTACCCCCGTGCATCAATTCGTTCGTATCGGCGAGAGCTGCATGATCGCAGGGGCTAGCGCGCTTAGTCAGGACGTGGTGCCGTTTTGCCTAGCCGAGGGAAATCGCGCCTATATCCGCGGGTTAAATTTAACGGGCATCCGCCGCCGCTTCGATAAAGAGACGGTCGAGACAATAAATCGGGCGTATAAATTTTTATTCAACCAAGGCGGGGGCTTAAAGGAGCAGGCGCAAATTTTATTAAACGAAACGAGCGATCAAAACGTGCGCAAGATGTGCGAGTTTATAATCAACACGAAACGCGGGATTCCGCTAGATAAAGGTAAAATTTAATGGCAAATAAGTGCAGTTTTTGCGGTGAGACGGGCGCGGACGGACGTCGTATCTATCCTAACGACGACGGTACGGCGGCTATCTGCAGCTATTGTATCGATATGGCATACGCCGCTATCCACGGCAGCGAAGGCCAAAACGAGGCGATACAAAATCAAAATAAAGAGATCGATTTCGAGGCTATCAAGCCAAAGGCGCTGATGGAAGTGCTAAATCGCTACGTCATCGGTCAGGAGCGCGCTAAGAAAATTTTTAGCGTCGGCGTTTACAACCACTATAAAAGAATTTTCAGACAGACCGACGCGAAGGGCGACGATACCGAAATTTCAAAATCAAATATCTTGCTCATCGGCCCTACCGGCAGCGGCAAGACGCTTATGGCGCAGACTTTGGCGAAATTTTTGGATGTGCCGATCGCCATTAGCGACGCTACGAGCCTAACGGAAGCGGGCTACGTCGGCGAGGACGTAGAAAACATCCTTACCCGCCTTTTGCAGGCCGCGGACGGCGACGTAGAGAAGGCGCAGCGCGGTATCGTATTCGTAGATGAGATCGATAAGATCGCGCGAATGAGCGAAAACCGCAGCATCACGCGCGACGTAAGCGGCGAAGGGGTGCAGCAAGCGCTTCTTAAGATCATCGAAGGAAGCGTCGTTAATATCCCGCCGAAGGGCGGCCGTAAGCATCCAAATCAGGATTTCATTCAGATCGATACTACTAATATCTTATTCGTCTGCGGCGGCGCATTCGACGGGCTAAACGAGATCATCAACCGCCGCATCGGGCAGAACGTGCTAGGATTTAACCAAACCAAGCGCAGCAAGAAAGAAAGCTTAAATTTACTAAATATGGTCGAGGCCGACGATCTGGTGCATTACGGCATAATTCCCGAGCTCATCGGGCGATTGCACGTAGTGGCTACGCTAAATGAGATCGACGAAAAGGCGATGGTTAGAATTTTAACCGAGCCGAAAAACGCGATCTTAAAGCAATATCAAAAGCTCTTTGCGATAGATGGCGCAAATTTAAAATTTGACGACGACGCGCTAAGGGAGGTTGCGAGCCTTGCGATCAAGCGCAAAACGGGCGCACGCGGACTTCGCAGCATAATCGAGGAGATCATGGTCGATATTATGTTCGATCTGCCCGAGCTTAAGGGCTATGACGTCATCATCTCCAAAGAGGTCGTAGATGGCGTATCTAAGCCGATACTTGTAAAACAAAATTTAACTGCATAAAGGGGATAAATGTTACTTGATTCTATTCTAGGATTATTTTCTAGGGATATGGGCATCGATCTAGGTACGGCAAACACGCTTGTGCTACTAAAAGATAAAGGCATCATCATCAACGAGCCGAGCGTCGTCGCGGTACAAAACGAGCGCTACGGCAAGCAAAGGATCATCGCCGTGGGCGCCGAAGCTAAAGAGATGCTCGGACGCACTCCCGGCGATATCGAAGCGGTGCGCCCGATGAAGGACGGCGTTATCGCGGATTTTGATATGACAGAGAAGATGATTAGATATTTCATCGAAAAGACCCACAAGCGCCGCTTTTTCGTAAGTCCGCGCATCATAATCTCGGTTCCTTACGGGCTAACTCAGGTCGAGCGCAAAGCCGTGCGAGAAAGCGCGATGATAGCGGGTGCGCGCGAAGTTTATCTAATCGAAGAGCCGATGGCTGCGGCGATCGGCGCGGGTTTGCCGGTCAATGAAGCGCGCGGCTCGCTGGTCGTAGATATCGGCGGCGGTACCACCGAGATCGGCGTCATCTCTTTAGGCGGCATCATCAGCGCCAAATCCGTCCGCGTCGCGGGCGATAAGATCGACGCGAGCATCGTTAATTACGTCAAAGAAAAATATAGCCTGCTTATTTCGGAGCGCGCCGCCGAAGAGATTAAGATCAAGATCGGCACAGCGGTACAGCAGCAAAAAGATCTTACATACACGGTCAAAGGAAAAGACCAGATCAGCGGGCTTTTAAGCTCGGTCGATCTTACGAGTGAGGACGTTAGAGAGGCGATTAAAGACTCGATCAGAGAGATTGCAGACGCGCTGAAATTTGTGCTTGAGAGCATTCAGCCAGAAGTCGCCGCCGACATCGTTGAAAACGGCGTCGTGCTAACGGGCGGCGGTGCGCTCATTCGCGGATTAGATAAATATCTAAGCGACACCGTAAAGCTTCCGGTTTTCGTCGCGGACGAGCCGCTACTGTGCGTCGCAAACGGCACTGGAAAAGCCCTAGAAGAGATCAAATCGCTAAAACAAGCGGCAAATGACTAATCTCAAACTCCTCCTCGTCGCGGTTTTGCTGGTAGCCGTTTCGCTTACGTTCGGCTCGTATATCCACGGCAAATTTATCGGATTTGCAGGAGGAATTTTAGAGGTTTATTACGGCGTGAGTGATCGGGTAAAAAGCGCTGTGAACGAGCATTTTAACCAGGCAGAGACGATCAAAGCTCTACGAGAAGAAAACGCCGAGCTAAAAAAATCGGCAATGCTGCTTAGTACGTTCGCGGGCGAGCTCAATAAAATTTTGATCGACAAAAACAGCTCCGTCTACGAGCCCAAAGTTCAGCTCGTAAAGGCGCTGAGCTATGCAAATTTAAACGACTACAATAAATTCTTCGTAAATTTTGAAAATTTTGACCCAAACAAAATTTACGGCCTCATCAGCGAGGGTAAAACTGCAGGAATTTTAGTAAATAAAGATGGGCGCCCGCTTGCGATCTTGCAGCGCGACGAAAAGAGCAACTTCTCCGTTTTCATAGGCGATGCTCAAATTCCGGGCGTCGCGGGCGGCGAAAAAAATGAGCTCGTGGTTAGATACATCCCGCAGTGGCTCGATCCCAAGGTAGGCGATGAGGTACTTACGAGCGGCAAGGACGGGATTTTTTTTGCCGGCGTACCGGTAGGAAAGGTTAAAGAGATTCAAAACGGGAAGCTATACAAAAGCGCCGTCGTAGAGCCCTACGTGAGCTCCGAGATGCCGGCGTTTTTGTATGTCGTTACAAAGGAAAATTGATGCCCAAAAGAGATGATATTAAGACGATTTTGCTGATCGGCAGCGGTCCGATCGTAATCGGCCAGGCGTGCGAGTTCGATTACAGCGGCACGCAGGCTGCCAAGACGCTAAAGAGCCTCGGATACCGCGTAGTGCTAATAAACTCTAACCCCGCTACCATTATGACCGATCCCGATTTTGCCGACGCTACCTATATCGAGCCGATCACCAAAGAGAGCATTTTGCGTATCATAAAGCGCGAGGGCGTCGACGCGATCCTGCCTACGATGGGCGGACAGGTCGCGCTAAACGTCGCGATGCAGGCTTACGAAAGCGGCGAGCTAGCGGGGGTAAAATTTCTAGGCGCCAAGCCTGAAGCGATAAAAAAAGGCGAGGATAGGGTAAAATTTAAAGAGGCGATGATTAAGATCGGAATGGATCTGCCTAAATCCAAATACGCCTATAATATTGAAGAGGCGATGGCTGCGGCGAATGAGATCGGCTTTCCGCTCATTATCCGCGCCAGCTACACCCTGGGCGGCGCAGGTAGCGGCGTGGCGTACAATATCGACGAGTTTAAAGAGGTCGCGCAAAATGGGCTAGATGTAAGCCCGATAAATGAAATTTTGATCGAAGAGAGCCTGCTTGGATGGAAAGAGTTCGAAATGGAGGTGATCCGCGATCACAAGGACAACTGCATCATCGTCTGCTCGATCGAAAATTTCGACCCGATGGGCGTGCATACGGGCGATAGCATCACGGTCGCGCCCGCTCTTACGCTTACCGACAAAGAATACCAGGCGATGCGCGACGCGAGCTTTAAAATTTTACGCGAGATCGGCGTGGATACGGGCGGCTCAAACGTGCAGTTTGCGGTAAATCCGCAAACGGGGCGGATGATCGTCATCGAGATGAACCCGCGCGTAAGCCGCAGCTCGGCGCTTGCGTCCAAAGCCACGGGCTATCCGATCGCCAAGGTCGCTACGATGCTGGCGGTAGGCTTTAGCCTGGACGAGATCAAAAACGACATCACCGGCACGCCTGCAAGCTTTGAGCCGGTGATCGATTATATCGTGACTAAAATTCCGCGCTTTGCGTTTGAAAAATTCCCCGGCGCAGACCCGTATCTGGGCACTGCGATGAAAAGCATCGGGGAGGTGATGGCGATCGGGCGCAGCTTTAAAGAGAGTATCCAAAAGGCGCTGTGTTCGCTGGAGAAGGGCTACTTCGGCTTCGTAGAATTAAGCTTAAGCGAAAAAGATCTCATATTCGGGCTTAGAAACGCACAGCAAGATAGAATTTTATACATCGCTCAGGGCTTTAGAGCGGGTATGAGCGTGGATCAAATTTACGAGCTTAGCAAGATCGATCGCTGGTTTTTGAGCCAGATCGAGCAGATCGTAAAATTTGAAGAGCGCATCGATATGGAGATCATCAACGACGCGGCGCTTTTGAGACAGGCTAAGAGTTGGGGCTTTAGCGATAAGATGATCGCAAATTTGATCAACAAAAAGGACAATCTGGGCCTTACGCAAAACGATATCCATTTTGCCTGCGCCAGACAGGGTATCGACCTTGAATACAACGAAGTAGATACCTGTGCAGGCGAGTTTGCGGCGCTTACTCCGTATCTGTATTCCAGCACCAACATAACGCCCGCCATCGCAAGCCGTAAAATTTCAAAAGATAATAAAAAAGTCCTCATCATCGGCGGCGGTCCGAACCGCATAGGGCAGGGTATCGAGTTTGACTACTGCTGCGTGCACGCTAGCTACGCTCTGCGCGATATGGGGATCACTACGATAATGTATAACTGCAACCCCGAAACCGTCAGCACCGACTACGACACGAGCGATATTTTATACTTCGAGCCGATCGACTTCGAGCACGTTAGAGCGGTCATCGAGGCCGAGAACCCAGACGGCGTGATCGTGCATTTCGGAGGTCAAACGCCGCTAAAGCTCGCCAAGCGCCTAAGCACCGTGGGAGCCAAGATCATCGGCACGAGCGCGCGCACGATAGACGTAGCTGAGGATCGCAAAAAATTTAGCGAGTTTATCGCAAGTATCGGCGTCAAACAGCCCAAAAACGATACCGCTATAAGCGAAGCCGAAGCAATTGAGAAGGCTGCAGCGATCGGCTATCCCGTACTCGTGCGCCCTAGCTACGTGCTCGGCGGTCGCGCGATGCGGCGCGTACATAGCGAAGCCGAGCTTAGGCAGTATATGAGCGAGGCGGTGCGCGTGAGCGATCACTCGCCGGTGCTTATAGATAAATTTTTACTTGACGCGACTGAGCTTGACGTCGATGCGATCTGCGACGGGCGCGACGTGTATATCGGCGCGATAATGGAGCATATCGAGGAGGCGGGCATTCACAGCGGCGATAGCGCGAGTATTTTGCCGCCGCTTAGTCTAAGTGCGGAGATGATAGATCTGGTAAGTCGTCAAACCAAAGAGATTGCGCTAAATCTCGGCGTCGTGGGGCTTATGAACATTCAATTCGCGATTTTTGAAAACGAGCTTTACATTATAGAGGTAAATCCGCGCGCGAGCCGCACCGTGCCGTTTGTGAGCAAGGCGACCGGAATTCCGATGGCAAAGGTCGCTACCCGCGTAATGTGGCAAGGGGGCCTGCGCGAGGCTTTGAAATTTTACGATGAATTCGGCGTACTGGTCGAAGAGAAGGGAATTTTAAAACCGCGCATTAAAAATCATATCTGCGTCAAAGAAAGCGTCTTTCCTTTCAACAAGCTTGCAGGCGCGGATTTGATTTTGGGGCCTGAGATGAAAAGCACTGGCGAGGTGATGGGTATCGGCGAAAATTTCGCCAAAAGCTTTGCTAAATCGCAAATCGGCGCTAGCAACGCACTTCCAAGCGGCGGCAAGGTATTTTTGTCGCTAGCTGATCACGACAAGTTGCGAGCCGTAGAGCTTGCGCGCGCATTTACGAGCGCGGGCTTTAGTATCGCCGCTACGAGCGGCACTCACAAGCTGCTGGGCGAAAACGGCGTGGAGTGCGAGTTTGTCTATAAAATCAGCGAGGGTCGCCCAAATATCGAGGACAAGCTCAAAAACGGCGAAATTTCGCTCGTCATCAACACTAGCGATAGTAAATCAAACTCTACCGATGCCGCGAAGATCCGCCAGAGCGTGCTGCGCTTTAGACTGCCGTATTTTACGACGATGAAGGCGGCGATCGCGGCTACGCGCTCGATCTGCTCGATAAAGGACGAATCCGCGCTTGAAGTTAAAACGCTGCAGGAGTATCTAAGCGGCAGATAGCGCGAGTAGCCTTCTGCCGGCACCATGCTGCGATGAAATTTTAGGAAGCGAAATTCTGCTACGAAATTAACGTATGAAATTTCTAAATTTTATCGGCAGCATCCCCATTTTATATGCATAAAATTTTTTAGGAGATACTATTAAATGAGTGGAGATAGGCAACGCAAGGATTTGCAAGATAAGGTTTGGGCACTGCAAATCGCGTATGAGGCTCGGTAGATGGGGCTTTAAGCAATGCATCAAAAGTAAATTTGTTCCAAGCAGATTTATATAAATTTTGGCTCAAGATAAGTTAAGCGGATTCTCTCTTATCATCTTTAGTAAAATACGATAGAGTTCTCTTGTATCTTTGCTGTTATTATATCTGAATTCGCATTCCTTTAGATGCAGCAAGAAATTCTCTTTCTTAATGCCTTTAAATTTAGCTAGTCTATGTTTAGCATAACCCCAGAAATTCTCAATGCCGTTTATATGATTTTTACCGTTAGCAAATTCATTTTTAGAGTGCTTCACTCTGTAGTGCTCTTTAGCTCCATAATCCACTAATCCATCATAAGCCTTCCAACAATCAGAATAGATAGTAGAGCTTTGAGATAATATAGGTATCAACTCATTAGCAGAGCAGTTTTTAACTATCTGGGTATAGACCTTACCGTCACGCTTTAGCATTCCAAACACCGGCTGCTTTCCGCTTGCTCCTCTGCCTCTTTTTCCCCTTACCCTCTTAGCTCCAAAGTAGCTCTCATCTATCTCTATCTCACCCGAAAACTTACTTATTTTCTCACACTCTTTGGATATCAAAATTCTAATGCTTTTTAGAATTTTATTAATGGAAATTCTAGAAATTCCGGTTAAATTTGACATTTTAGTAGCTTCTATATCCTCTGCGAAATACTTCAAAATCTCTCTAAATTTCTTTTCCGAAATTCGGGAACGGACTATATATTTATTTTTCATCGACAAAATCATAGTTAAAAACTCCTTTGAAAGTTTTTAACTTATCTTGAGCCTAAATTTTTAAAATTTAGATCCTGTCGCCGGTTTCGTCGCTCCAAACGACGACGAGTTTAAAGGCCGTATCGATGTGGGAGCAAAATTTGCTTGTGCCAAAGTCCGCGGCGCTTATGCCGCCGATTCTAGGATCACTTTTAAGTTCGGTAAAATTTTTGATCGTTATCACCACGAAGCCTTTAAATTTTATCAAAATTTTACGCGCGAGCGGATAAGCTGCGCGCTTGCCCTTGCGTTATCGGCGTTAAATTCTATAAAATTTAATGCACGGCGGCGGATTTTAAAATTTATTGCCTTTTTTGCACTTTAACTTTTGGGGCGGTTTTTGCGCCTTGCGCTTTTGCCTGCGGGCGCTCGATGATGCGGATATTGGCGTTTGAGCGGAGTCTGTCGTTGAACTCGGTGACCGCCTTTTTGCGCTCAGAGGTCACGTAGCCTTCGATTGCCTTTTCTTGCACGCTGTCAAAATCAAGCGTACGAAGTCCTTTTTTGTCGTTTACGTAAAACATCTCGTAGCCGTTGCGCGTAGGGATTATCGGCGAAAATTTGCCCTGTTCAACATTCGTGACGATGTATTTGAGCCCCTCGTCCATTTGATTGGCCTTGAGGGTGCCCTTCATCACATACACATCGCTTGGGCGGAGCTTCGGATTTGCGCGGATCTTATCGAGCGGAGCTTGCGATTTTGCGATATAGCGGGTGAGTGTGATGCTGTCGAAAGTCGTAAATAATGAACTATTTTGGCTGTAGAATTTTTTGACATTTTCGGGAGTCGTGCGGTGCTGTATGTCTGCGAATATCGAGCCATAGAGCTTTTCTTCAAGTAGTGTGCGGCGGACATTTGCTTTAAAGTCATCGTAGTTTATACCTTGCTTTTGCACGGCGGTTTTGAGCTGGTCTAAGCTAAGCTTATTTTGATCGGCGATCGCTTTGAGCCTCGCGTCGATCTCCGCATCATTTACCGCGATGCCGCGGCGTTTAATCTCGGATTGTTGCAGCTTTTGCCCGATTAAAATTTCCATCGCGGCTTGCGGCGAAGCGCCCGTTAGTTTTTGAACTTTGGCTAGTTCGTAGCCGGTGATCGGCTCATTATCTACCACGGCGATGACGCCGTTTACTACTTCGGCATTTGCACAAATAACACAGATCATTGCGGAAAAAAGCAGTTTCTTTATCATTTTTAACCTTTATTTAGTCTTTTTGCTTTATAATTACAAGATCGCGATTATAACATTAAATGGTAATTTTTGCAAAGGAATTTTATGATAGTAACTCGTTTTGCGCCGAGTCCTACGGGATATTTACATATCGGCGGACTTAGAACGGCACTTTTTAGTTATCTTTACGCTAGGGCAAACGGCGGCAAATTCCTGCTGCGTATTGAGGACACTGATCTGAAGCGCAATTCGCAGGAGGCTGCTAAGGCGATCGAGGAAGCCTTTAAGTGGTGCAATCTGGACTATGACGGGCAGATCGTGTATCAAAGCTCGCGCTTTGATCTTTACAAACAATACGTCCAAAAGCTGCTAGATGAGGGCAAGGCATACAAATGCTATATGAGTAAGGACGAGCTGGATGAGCTGCGCGCGCAGCAGGAAGCTCGCAAAGAGCGCCCGCGCTACGATAACCGCTATCGCGACTTTACCGGCACGCCGCCTGCTGGGATCGAGCCCGTAATCCGCATCAAATCCCCGCTTAGCGGCACGATAGAATTTAGTGACGGCATCAAGGGCGAGATAAAATTTAATGCCGCCGATATTTTGGACGATTTCATCATCGCTAGAAGCGACGGCACGCCTACGTATAACTTCACGGTCGTGATCGACGACGCGCTGATGGGCGTCACGGACGTGATCCGCGGCGACGATCATCTAAGCAACACCCCGAAGCAGATCGTGCTGTATAACGCGCTAGGCTTTAAAATCCCGAAATTTTATCATGTCGCGATGATCAACGGCACCGACGGCAGCAAGCTGAGCAAACGCCACGGCGCTACCGACGTGATGGAGTACAAGCGCATGGGCTATCTGCCGCAGGCTCTGCTAAATTTCTTAGTACGTCTGGGTTGGAGCCACGGGGATGATGAAATTTTTAGCATGGAGGAGATGAAGCGATACTTTGATCCTAACCATATCAGCAAGAGCTGTAGCACCTTCAATCAAACCAAGCTCGAGTGGCTAAATGCGCATTATATTAAAAACTCTGACGACGACGAGCTTGCCACGCAGCTTGTGGAATTCGGCGTCGATATACGCTCGCATGCGAAAAAACATCTCATCGCCCAGCAGTACAAACAGCGCGCAAAGACGCTAGTGGAGATGGCCGAGGGCATTAAAATTCTTCTAAACCGCCCGAGCCGCTATGACGAGAAGGCGTATAAGAAATTTGTAACCGAAAGTTCGCTAAGCTTACTCGCAAAATTTTCAGATACTCTAAGCGCAAATTTAAATGCAAAGGAGTGCGAGGAAAGGACGATGGAGTTTTTGGACGCAAACGGCGCCAAGCTAAAGGATCTTGCCCAGCCGCTGCGCGTTGCGATCACGGGGGGAAGCGTAAGTCCGTCGATTTTTGAAATTTGTGAAATTTTAGGAAGCGACGAAGTTAAAACGAGAATTTCAAATTTAATCAAAAAAGGATTATAAAATGGCTAAAGTAAACGTTGAAGCGGCTTTGAAGTACCACATAGGCGGTAAAATCGGAACGAATGTAAAAACCCCGTGCGCTACTGCGGAGGATTTGGCGCTTGCATATACGCCAGGCGTCGCGGAGCCTTGCAAGGTGATCGAAGGTGATCACGAGGCTGCGTTTAAATACACGAATAAAGCCAATCTCGTAGCCGTCATCACTAACGGCACGGCGGTTTTGGGGCTTGGTGATATCGGCGCAATCGCCGGAAAGCCCGTAATGGAGGGTAAAGCAGTTTTGTTTAAAAAATTCGGCGGCGTCGATGCGTTTGACATCGAGATCGACGAAAAAGATCCTAAAAAGATAATTGAAATTTGCAAAGCGCTTGCACCTACATTCGGCGGTATAAATTTAGAGGATATCAAAGCTCCCGAGTGCTTCGAGATCGAGCGCGAGCTACAAAAAGCCGTCGATATCCCCGTCATGCACGACGATCAGCACGGCACCGCGATGATTACGGGCGCAGGGCTAATCAATGCAGCCCTTATCAGCGGCAAAAAGATCGAGGATATGAAGATCGTAGTCAGCGGCTCGGGCGCTGCTGGCATAGCGTGTGCAAAGATGTATCGTAATTTAGGCGCTAAACATATCATAATGCTCGATTCCAAAGGGGTGATCCACAAGGGCCGCACCGATCTTACCGAGCAAAAGAAAGAATTTGCCCTAGACACTGCAGATCGCACGCTAGAGGATGCGATGAAGGGCGCGGATATGTTTTTGGGTCTTAGCAAGCCGGGCGTTTTAACCAAAGAGATGGTAAAGACTATGTCACCGCATCCGATCATTTTTGCGCTTGCAAATCCGGTACCCGAAATTTATCCAAGCGAGGTCGAGGAAGTAAGAAACGACGCGATCGTAGGCACGGGCAGAAGCGACTTCGCAAATCAGATCAATAACGTTTTGGGCTTTCCGTATATCTTCCGCGGCGCGCTTGACGTAAGAGCCAAAAAGATCACCGAAAATATGAAGATTGCGGCCGCTCGCGCGATGGCGGATCTTGCTCGCGAAGAGGTTCCTGCAGAAATCCGCAAGATGCTGGGCAAAGATAGCTTAAAATTCGGCAAAGACTACGTGATCCCAAATCCTTTCGATCCGCGCGTATTTGCCGTGATCTCGACGGCGGTTGCAAAAGCTGCGGTGGATGACGGCGTCGCTCGCATCAAAGAGTTCGACGCTGCGGCTTATAAAAAAAGCCTAGAAGCCAAAAAGCTATGATTTTTTGCTCCTGCACGAGGTGAGATTAAATTTAAGAGGCGTAAATGAAAGATTTGGCTTTACTTACCGATTTTTATCAGCTTAGTATGATGCAGGGCTATTTTTTTACAAAGCCCGATCAGACGGCGGTTTTTGATGTTTTTTATCGCAAAAACCCAAGCGGCGGCGGTTACGCGATATTTTGCGGCTTAAACGAGGTCGTGGATTATATCGAAAATCTCAAATTTAGTGATGACGACATCGCATATCTAAAAAGTCTAAATTTCTTTAAGCCGGAATTCTTGGAATTTCTAAGAGGCTTTAAATTTAGCGGCGAAATTTACGCGATGGATGAGGGGCAGATCGTATTTCCGCACGAGCCGCTGATCCGCGTCAAAGCAAA
This sequence comes from uncultured Campylobacter sp., assembly GCF_963518785.1. Taxonomy (NCBI): domain Bacteria; kingdom Pseudomonadati; phylum Campylobacterota; class Epsilonproteobacteria; order Campylobacterales; family Campylobacteraceae; genus Campylobacter; species uncultured Campylobacter sp. The sequence goes on along the minus strand of NZ_CAUQKJ010000009.1, from coordinate 45,534 downwards.
CATTATGGAAGCGCAGCTCATCGAGACTGCAATCCTAAATACTATAAATTTCCAAACTCTAGTCGCTACGAAAAGCTCGCGTATAAACTTTAGCGCTCAGGGCGATTCGGTGATGGAGTTTGGCTTGCGCCGCGCTCAGGGGCGAAGTGCGGGCATCTACGGCGCAAAAGCTGCGATTATAGGCGGCTGCAGTGCCACGTCAAACGTGCTCGCCGCAAAGAAATTTGACGTCCCTACGATCGGCACCCACTCGCACTCTTGGATTCAGAGCTTTGATAGCGAGCTGGAGGCGTTTCGCGCCTACGCTAAAATTTATCCGAACAGCACGCTTTTGCTCGTCGATACCTACGATACTCTCGCTAGCGGCGTACCGAATGCGATTACGGTTTTTAAAGAGCTGCGCACCAGCGGTCATGAGCCGCTTGGAATCCGCATAGATTCGGGCGATCTGGAGTATCTGACCAAGCAGGCGCGTAAGATGCTCGACGCGGCGGGCTTTAAGAACGCAAAGATCACAGCGTCGAATGATCTGGACGAATACGCGATCGATCAGCTTAAGCTTTTCGACGCTAAAATCGATAGCTGGGGGATCGGCACGAGGCTTATTACCGGCGGAGACAGTTCGAGTCTAGGCGGCGTGTATAAGCTAAGCGGTATCGAAAAAGATGGCGAGATCGTGGCTAAGATCAAAATTTCAAACGATCCGCGCAAGATCAACAATCCTGGCTACAAGCAGGTCTTTAGACTCTACGACAAAGATAACGGCATGGCGCTTGCCGATCTGATCACGCTTGAGGGAGAGAGCATAGACGAGAGCGCGCCGCTTGAAATTTTTCATCCGCTTTACACCTACAAGCGTAAAATTTTAACGAATTTCAGCGCGCATAAGCTCTTACGTCCCGTTTTCAAGGAAGGCAAATTCGTAGGCGCCCGCCGCACGGTAAGCGAGATCGCGCGTTTTAGCAAGGAGCAGAAGAGTAAATTTTGGCTTGAGCACCTTCGTAACGTCCATCCGCAGAGCTACAAAGTGGATCTCTCTCAAAAGCTTTGGGATATCCGAAAATCACTCATCAACGAGTGCAACCTCAATTTAAAGGAAAAATATGTTTAAAGTTCTAACGTGCGCCGCTTTGGCGTTAGTTTTGCTAGGATGTGGCTCAAACCAGCTCCGCCAATCCCCGGGTAGCGCTATGAATAAGCAAGCACAGAGCGAAAAAACCATAACTAAAGAGAACGCAAAGACCTTCTATTTCGTCGATGACAAGGGCAAAAAGCTTTCGCTTAGCTCAAACGACGATTTCAATACCGCCGTATTAAAGGACGATAGCGGCAAAAGCTACAATCTTAAGCGCGACCGCGCCGCCGACGGCATCTATATGGATAACAAAGACGGAGTGAGCATCCACTTCAAAAAAGGTGAGGGCATAGTGGAGTTTAGCAAATACAAATCCATCCCGATCACCGAGGTCAAATAAATCCTGAAATTTTTTGGTTAAATTCCGATTTAGCGCCGGAATTTAACCTCTTTTCCTGCGCTAAATTCGGAGAAAGTCATGTTATTAGGCAAAATCGATTATCTAAATTTGCTCCCTTTTCACGTATTTTTAAAATCCCTTCCGCTGCCGTCCTATGTCAAAAAATCGATAGAATTTAAAAAAGGGGTGCCGAGCAAACTCTGCGCCGATCTTTATTATAGGCGCATAGACGCTGCGGTAATCTCCAGCGTTGAAAGCCGCCACGCAAAATATTGCAAACTGCCTCTGGGAATCGTCGCAAAGCGCGAAGTGCTAAGCGTACTCGTGCGCAAAAACTCGGCGCCCAGGCTTGATCCCGCGTCGATGAGCTCAAATATGCTAGCTCGCGTGCTAGATCTTAGCGGCGAGGTGCTAATCGGCGATAATGCTCTAAAGGCGCTGCTTTCGCAGGGCAGAGATAAATTCTACGATCTGGGCGAAATTTGGCAGCAGCGCACGGGCTTGCCCTTTGTTTTCGGGCGGCTGTGCTGCGTGAAAAACGACAAGGCTTACGCGCGCCTGGCGACGAAATTTTTGCGTTCGCGCATTAAAATTCCAAGATATATCCTGCAAAGCTACGCCCTTTCGCGCGGCATAAAAGAGCGCGAAATTTTAAATTATCTGAAATTTATCGGCTATAAAATCGGCGTCCGCGAGGAGCTGGCGCTGAAAAAATTTATCGCCAAAGCCAAAAAATTAAAATTTAATCCGGTTCAAAAGGAGGAACTATGAAATCTTACATCGACGGCTTGCTGCTAAATTTAAAGCGCGCTAATCCCGGTCAGGAGGTCTTTATCCAGGCATCGACCGAAATTTTATACTCGCTCATACCGCTTTTAAAGCGCGACGAGAGGTATGTGAAAAATAAAATTTTAGAGCGCATTTTGGCGCCCGAGCGCACGATGATGTTTCGCGTCGTCTATATGAGCGACGGCGGCGAGCCCTGCGTGCATACGGGATATCGCATAGAGTTCAACTCCGCTCTGGGCCCTTACAAAGGCGGTCTGCGCTTTCATCCGAGCGTAAATTTGGGCGTTTTAAAATTTTTAGGGTTTGAGCAAATTTTTAAAAATTCCCTCACAGGTCTTAATATCGGCGGCGCAAAAGGGGGCGCAAATTTCGATCCCAAGGGCAAGAGTGACGGCGAGATTATGAGATTTTGTCAAGCTTTTATGCTTGAGCTTCACCGCCTAATCAGCTCCAATACCGATGTGCCCGCGGGCGACATCGGCGTGGGCGGCCGCGAGATCGGCTATATGTACGGCGCGTATAAAAAGCTCACCCGCAGATTCGACGGCGCGCTTACGGGCAAGGGGCTAAGCTGGGGCGGTAGCCTTGCGCGCACCGAGGCTACGGGCTACGGCTCGGTCTATTTTGCAAACGAGATGCTTGCTACCAGAGGCGATTCGCTGCACGGCAAAATTTGCACGATCTCGGGAGCAGGTAATGTCGCGATCTACACAGCCGAAAAGCTCTATCAGATGCAGGCTAAGCCCGTTACAGTAAGCGATTCTACGGGCTTTATCTATGACGCCGAGGGAATCGACGTAATGCTTCTTAAAAAGCTAAAAGAGCAGCTGCGCGTGGGGCTTTGCGAATATATCAAGGAGCGTCCTAACGCAAAATTTATCCCCGTAAGCGCCTATCCCGCGGGGCGTAACGGCGTGTGGAGCGTGCCGTGCGACGCCGCGTTTCCGAGCGCTACGCAAAACGAGCTTAATCTGCAAGACGTAAAGACTCTCTATGCCAACGGATGTCGCATGGTTTGCGAGGGCGCGAATATGCCAAGCACGCTTGAAGCGATCGATTTTATGCTCGCGCAAAAAGACTTTCTTTTCGGCCCTGCGAAGGCGGCGAATGCGGGCGGCGTGGCTACAAGCGGGCTTGAGATGGCGCAAAACGCGCAGATGGCGTCGTGGAGCTTCGAGGAGGTCGATAGTAAGCTGCGCGAGATTATGCGCCACATATTTCGCACCAGCTACGAGACCTCGAAGGAATTCGGCGCGGAGGGCAACCTCGTGTTGGGCTCAAACATCGCGGGCTTTCGCCGCGTAGCCGATGCGATGCTGGATCAAGGTCTGGTTTAAGCTTAACTCGCTTTATTTTGTCAAAAGCGGCAGCTCGCTTTTAAATTTAAGCTTTTTAAATTTACAGCGGGCTTTTTGGCTGCGGCGGGCTTGATAAAATTTCAATCGTTTGTGCTGAGGATATAGCCGCTCATCGCTATAATTTGCTTTGTGCGTTTTGTATTGGTATCTGGCGCGCTGCGTAAAATTTAAATAGCGCCAATCAATGCGGTTTTAAAATTTTAGTTCGTTGTCGTAGTGCTACTTTTAAAATTTAGCCGCAAGTATGACAAAGACCGCCCAGCCAAATTTCATCTTTAAATTTGGCTGGTAAATTCCGCCAGTTGAATTTAGCTTTGAAATTCTGCGTTTAAAATTTAGCCTAAAATTTTATCTTGAATCGCCCGCGCAGCGCGTAAATTTACACCGCGCACGCCTAGCGTTTACCGCAGTTTGGCATAATGGCGCAAATTTTATCCAAAGGTTGCAATATGAAAAAATTTATGATTTTGCTCGTCGCTGCGGCTCTGTCGCTTGCGCATGCGGACGTGACGGATATTCTAAAGCAGGGCGCGGACGCACTCGGTGCGACTAGGAGCGGAAACTACAAGGATCTGCTCGCTTCCGCTACAAACCGCGCCGCAAGCGAGCTCGCCAAGGGCTACATCCACAGTAAGACCGCTAAAATCGAACTTCCTCCTTCGCTAAAGGCGGCTGCGAAGCTTGCGAGAAAGGTGGGCGGCGATAAATGGGAGCGCGAGCTCGTCGTGAGTATGAACGATGCCGCTACCAAGGCGGTGAGCGGCGCGAGCAAGATATTTTTGCAAGATCTGAAATCGATGAGCGATGCCGACGTTAAAAAGCTCATCGGCGGCGGCGACACGGCGCTTAGCGAGTATTTGCAGAGCAAGTCGGGCGCGAAGCTGCGGGCGGTTTTTAGGCCGATCGTAAGCGATATGATGAGCAAAAACAGCTTCGCGACGGCGTATAACGGGCTGAATTCCTTCGCGCAAAACAAGATCGCGGGTAACGAAGCGGTGCAAAATATCGCGCGCGGGCTGGGCGCGAGCGAGTATCTGCCTAAGCAGGGCGAGGATTTGAATGATTACATCACGCAAAAGACGCTGGACGGGCTATTTGCGGTGATGAGAGAAAAAGAAAGCGCGCTTCGCGGCAGCGCCGTCGGCAAAGGTGCTGGGATTTTAGGCAAGGTGCTTCAATAAAGCTCGTGGCGAGGCTTTGGCGTAAATTTCGCCGCATAGCTGTTTATAATTGCTTTGTGCCGTAAGCTTGGGCAGTCTAAAGCTGCGCGCAAAGCCCCGCTCGCGCAAGACAGCTGCTTGCACCAAAGCAGGCGCGCGACGGAATTTAGAGGTTTGTTTGTCGCGTGCTCGCGGCAGGCTGGCTTTATACGATAATCTTGCTGCGAAGTTAGTCTGCGAAATTTAAAATTTTGCAGAGCTTCAGGGATTTGAAATTTTAAAATTTCACGCGGTGTTTAGGTTCGCGTATAGACAGCGTTTATATCTAAAATTTTACAAAGCGGCGGAGTATCGAGAAATAGGGCGATATTAGATAAGAGTGTAAGGATAAAACAAGAAAGCCGTCTTGTAAATTTCGCTTCTTTCATATCTCTTTTTATGTTCCGCAAAAACCGGTTTACTCATTAGTTCTGTTATTTTCCGATTCCATTTTTCTTAATTCTTTAAGCGCTCTATTATGGACATCGGCTTTCTTGCAAACTCTGCCCTGGACGGCAACATATCTTACTAAATTTATATCATTTGTATCGATTGCTATCAATAATCTACCCATAAGCCTTTCCTCTACAAAAAACGTATAATCGCACTTTGTACACAAAGTACTTTCATAAATTATAAATAATAACAAAACTACTACGGCGCAAATTATAAATTTTAATGCTTTAACCATATTTTCTCCTTGTGTGTATTCTTGCCCGTATATATTGATAATGTCGATTAGCGAGGCATTATATCACTTCTTATTTTTAAATTTAAACCTCTTTCGCTTAATTTTTATAAAATTTTCCAGTTGCTTATCGGTAAAATTTAAAACCTCTCTTCGGTTTCGTAAATTTACATAAGTGCGCCTTATATCGCAGCACTTATAAAAAATATATTTCCAATTTTTAATTAGCCAATCCGTATCAATGGCGCTTTTATCTGTTTTAAATAAAAACGGCAAAACCCATAAACCCGCCTTGTAGCCGCTAATTACGATTAATTTTATAAAATTTGCTCCATCATCGTCTTTTGCTTTTACTACGATAAAGCTTACATTTTTCTCGTATGGATAGCTGGATTTTCTACATTCGATAATATCTCCGACCTTGATCTTTCCGAGGAATTTCAAGAGAGGAATACTAAGCTTTTCTATCAAATTTGTCTTTATGCGTCTATTGCGTCCGAATTTATCCCTAGGTTTTGTCAGTCTGAAACCAGGGATTGTTTCGTCGCAATCTTTTAGTTCATCGCTACTAAGATAATTATCGGAGCATATAAATACCTCCTGGGGGCTTGCATTGATACCGAAATTTGCTAAATTACGAATCAATTGCTCCTTGTCCACGACAAATCCCGCTTTGCTTGATAGCATCTCATCCGAAAGCTCAAAATATCTGGTATCTTTTAAATTTAAAAGGCAAGGATTTTCTGTCCAGAAACAGCGCTCGTCGCAGACCATAAGTTCATCGTCGTTAAATTTTATAATATCGCCTCTTTGTAAATCATTGTCGAAGGTTGATATTGGTAAGATAGTCATTCAAAGTCCTCTTTTTGCTTGCTAGATTAAACATATTTATAATAAATTTTCGTTATTTGTAATCGCTAAATTACACCTCGATAACCACATCCTTATACTTTTCATAAAGCCTCGGCTTTAAAATTTTATCACGATACTCTTTGCCTGCCTTAGTCATACATATCCAATGGCTAAATCTGCTCCATGTGTTAGGGTTTTCCCAAGTTATCTCTGCTTTGGGAGTTATGTTCTCCTCCTCTAAAAATTTATACCCAAAAAAGAAATTATCTCTAAAATAGATCCACTTCTCATAAAGCGACATCCCTAGATCGATCTTGGATAAATTCGTATCGAAGTCAGCCCATTCCTTTCTTAAATTTTCGCCCTCTATGCCAAAGTCTATCATACCCCCTAAAAACAGCTGACCCATTACTCCGAAATACTCTCCCGCGTATGTCGGATAGGCTGAAATTTCAGGATTATCTTCGTCCGCTAGCTTATAGTCGCTTTGGATAATCCAATGTAGTTCAAACCATTCGTACCAATCAAAGATTTCATATTCAATGTAATCCAAAATATCTTTTTTTCTGGTACCGGGAATTTGAGCTAATATGCGAATAAACGAATCCATCCAGCAATCAAATCCTAAAGCCTTATAAAGTTCTTCATCTTTGTTAAAAACCCAGCCGTATAGTTCATTCGGTTTTAAAATTTTAAATTTCATAGTATCTCCTTTTTAAATTTAATCGGTTGGCGATATAAATTTACCTCATCGATCTGTTTAATTGATCTCATATAAACTCGCTAATATAAAAATTATTTGATTCCGAGAGTTTAGGCATACTTTTTATTATTTCACCTAAATCGACGCTCTTTATTTCGGCGCAATTTTTTACATCGCTGCAGATACCGATAAAAACAAGATTGCCGCTGTTTTTGCCTATAAATTTACCCTTTGCGTAATAGCCGCCTTCAAATCTTTCATAGGCTATATAATATAATATTTGCTTTAAAATTTTACTTTGATCCAGCTTGAAAAAGGTGCAGAATTTTGCGCCCTGTATATCTTGCGATATGTCAGTGGCGCCTACGGGGCTTTTTTCATATTTTTTAAGATCTATTTTTCCGATATTGTTTTCATCTCCTTCACCTATTGCTCCAAGCACGCGGAAATCCCTATCTATCTCGCCGTAAATATCAAAAAACAGATAGCTGCCCTTAAAGCTTTTATAGGCGAATTCCTTTACAGTGTCCTTAACAATTTCGATATTTGCAAGCGTAACTTCGGTCTTTTTGCAAGATTCGTTTTTTATCTCGACTTCGATCATCTAGGCTCCTTTATTTGCCTTGCTAAATTTTAATCCATTAGCCATTTTACCACGTATTCCAATAATTCCTCTAAATTTTCGGCTCCGCAACTTCCTTTGAGTTCGTTTTCCGTGGCATTGATGGAAAACCAATCCTCGTCATCTCTATCGATATTTATTTTGATCGCTTTTTCCCGCTCTCGCCATCGATTTCAATCCACCAACCGGGATTATCGACCGTCTCCAGCGTAAGGCCGTATTGATGCTCCCATTCTCCGTCGCATTTGGAAGCGTACCAGTTTTGTATGAATTTTAGATTACTCATTGTTTCCTCCTTTAATTTTATAAATTTTAAAATTCTCGATTTGTTAGGCTTTGATATTGCAATTGAAGCAGGGCTTCTTTGCTATTTAAATTTAATCGCTTATTAGAAATTTCTTTTCTACGCCGTCTTTATTTACGGTGATTATCTTCGAGTTCGGAATATTTAAAAATTTTATAGCTTTTTCGTCCAGTTCAGACAATGGCTCCTCAAGATTAAATTTAGTTTTATAGTAATATAGCGAAAGATCTCTTTTATTGCCCTGCTCCATAAGCTGCATTATGCACTCGTCGTTTGAATCGCCGGTCATATAGCGGTTTATCATCATAAACGCCTCGCAGCTTTTATGAAAAGGGAAGCGACCGAAGTTAAAAAGATTGCCTACGAGCTCAAATACAAGGACAAAAAACAGAAATAAAATGAATAGTTTAATCATTCTGCCTTTCATTGCGGCGTTTCCTAAATTTTGAAATCAAAAATTCGTTTGTGTTTTAAATACATAAACGGTATTTGTGCTCAAGTCGCGGGTGTGCCCAAGCGCTAGTCGTAGCGGCTGGGCGCAAAATTTACGACGCTATCTCGCTTTTTGTCGCGCCGGTTGCGGCAGACTCGCTTTCATCCATAATGATGAGCTGTCTAGCGCGCTTAATCTTGGCGTCGTCGCGAAACGCCGCGCGCACCTTGTCCATGCCGGCGTAAAATTCCTTCATCAAAACAAGGCACAGATATGCGCCGAATTCCGTCGTTCGGATGATCTCGTTCTCGATGCGCACGGCTCCTGCAAGCCTTAGTAGACTAAGCTCTCTGCCTAGCTCGCGGCGCAAATTTAGATCGTTTGCGGCGTTAAATTTAGCGATGTCGATCTCGCCGTTGAAAAGCTCGGTCAAAAAGAGGTATTTCGCGCGCTCGGATCTGCTAAAATCGCAGGTGGCGATGACGGTGCTTTCGTTTTTCTGTACTCTGCTTGCGTAGTCTTCGAGGTTAAACGCATTTACGAGCAGCCTGCCGCCTAAGAAACTAAACGCGCCGCTTCCGATGCCCACGTATTCGTGGTTTGTGCCTACGTACTCGTCGCTCATATTTGATTTCTCGCGAGCGAAAGCCCATGCGTTGCTGCGGTGCCAGCTAGAAAATTCCTTGCAGATGATGGAGTAAAACTCCTCTTCGCGGTCTATGTTGCTAACGCCGAGGCTACGTGCTATTTGATCGCGCATCAAAGGCGATTTCATCAGCGGATACAGCGTGATCTGTTCGGGTTTCACCGCCTTTGCCGCTTCGATGTCGCGAAGTAAAATTTCGCGCGTTTGAAACGGAAAATTAAAGATCAGATCCAGGCTTAAAATCGGCAAAATTCCGACCGCTCGGGATAGCTTTTCTTGTAAAATTTCGCCTGAGCCAAATTTATCGTAACGCGAAGCTTTGCGTAAAATATCATCATCAAAGCTCTGCACCCCCACGCTTAGGCGATCTATTAGCCCGCGAAATCGCAGCAAGCTCTCAGGCTCGATGTGGTTAGGATCGCTCTCGCACGAAACCTCTTTGATGCTGAAAAGCGACTTGGCAAGCTCCAGCGTGCGTGCTAGCTCCTCCTCGTCAATGAGTGTCGTGCCGCCGCCAACGTAAAGCGTCTCAAAGTCGTAGCCTGCGTCCTTCGTGCGTTGCATCTCGGTGCGTAGAGCGCCGAAATATGCCTTGCACGCACCACGCTCGTAGGCGTATTTATGAAAGGAGCAGTACGGGCAAAACGTATGGCAGAAGGGCACATGCATGTAGAGCATATATTTTTTATCGGGGTTTGGAATTTTAGCGATGTTCTCTTGCGTGATGTCGATTCTAAGGGAGTTGTATAGGGATTTTTGCATAGTTTCGGCGGCGTATTTTTTGGCGAAGCTATGCACCATTTGACTGATAAAATTCATAAAACTTGAACCTTTTTTAAACTTAAAAATTAATTTTTGAAGTTTATCGAAAACTAACTTATAAATTTATCAATAATTCAATAAAAAGCGTAGCACCGCCATATATATTAGCGTAGGAAGCGCTATCGTAACGAGCGAATTGCGGAATTTAGCATGCACGACAAACGCCATAATCAGGCAAAGTATCAGCGCTGCCGTTTGCAGCACGTCTGCGCTAAAAGTCCGCTCGCCCGAAAAGCTAGGCAGCATCGTCTTAAGCGCATAGATCGTCAAAACGACCATTATCAAAAGTCCGGAGTTTTTCTGCAGATACGCCAGATTTGGACTCGCGGTCTTTTTCTTAAAAAGAAGCAGCGGCAAAAATCGCGTCAAAATCGTAGCGAGCGAGGCTAGAAAGATATAGGGTAAAATTTCCACTACCTGCTCCTTTTTAGGAATTTTCGCAGTCTGCGTCCCGCGCGCAAAGGCCGCTCGAAGTATTTACGAAAGAGCAGCAATACCGCTGTGCCGAAAATCAGAGTGCCGAATAAAAAGTATTTTGCAGGAAAGATAAAAAGCCCCACAAACGCGCAGGCAAAGCCCAGAAATAGCACTTTGTATTGTGGATTTGCTTTGAAAACCTCATAGGTTAGCATCGCAAAAAGCGCCGTCAGGCTAAACTCGACCCCGCTAAAATCAAGCTTTAAGTTTACTCCCAAAACAGCCCCCGCAACGACGCCCGCAACCCAGTAGGATTGATTTAAAATCGCGGTTAGATTGTAGAGTAGATCAAGCTCTTTTAGTCTTAGCGGCTAACACTTCTCACATTTTTCGTAAAAAAAAATCTCATTTTTTACCCTTAAGTGAAAAATGAGAAAATTTTAGGGGATATAATTAATTCAATAATTCATAATCAAAAGCTCGCTGCTGCTCTTTCGCTCTGCTGCATTATTGAGGCTATAGCTAATCTTTAGCTCTTTCATATTAAAGCCCCGGTAAAGATCGCGGATAGGCTCGCAATCGTTGTAGCTAAGCATAAATTTGCCTTTGATACCTCGTAAAATTTCAGCCAAAGCTTGGTGATCTTGCCTACTAAATCCGCCTGCCGTTTTGTAATAATTTTCAGTGCCGACATACGGCGGATCTAAGTAAAAGAGGCTATCTTCGCTATCATATTCTTTTATAAGCTTCTCGTAGCTTAAATTTTCGATCGTGGCTCGTCTAAGTCTGCGTGAATAAACGCGAAAATCTCTATATATATTCTTAGCGCCACGACCTTTTGGCATAGCGAAGTGCTCGCCCTTTGCGCCAAAGCTTGCCGCAATTTGGAAGTAGAAAAACGCCGCCGCTTCTATCTTATTGCGCGGCTTAATGGTTCTGTGCTTGATAGCATAAAAGATCTCCCTGCTTCTTAAGAGCCCGTTAAGACACGAGTTTAAGCTCTGCGGTCTAGTTTGGATTATTCGGTGTAGGTTTATGAGGTCGCCGTTTATATCGTTTAAAATTTCAATTTTACTTGGCTCCTTTCGGTAAAAAACCGATAGGGCCCCGCCGAATACCTCAATATATTTTTGATGCGGAGCCATTAGGGGTATGATTTGCGCCGCAAGTTTGCTCTTGCCGCCTATCCAGGCAAAGGGAGCGTGAAGGGGTTTATTTACCCCCCCCCCCCCCCATTTTTCGGGGGTGTTATTCATATTATTTGAAAAACTCATTTATTCTCCTATCTGATTTATTATCTGCACTGCGAATTCTTGCTCTTTGACGGCGGCAAGCAGCGCGCTTAAAGCCGCACGGGAGTCTTTCACTCCGCGCGCGCCCAAAGAGGTGCCTAATAGCACGCAACCCTCGGTATTACGCCCGGTGTTGCCCGCATGGATCAGAATGCGGCGACTTTTTGGCACCATCTCATTCCAAAGCAGCGGCAGACGAACTCTAAATTTCGGACTATCGTGCCAGGCTATCTGATACCTTCCTTGCGGTATGCGTCTATCCATACCGCTCTGCGTGGTATCGGGGCCCGCAGGCTCGCAGGTATATCCTTTTAGCACTTCCTTTTCGCCATCGCGTAAGATAAAACGCCCTAGCGTCATATCGTCAATCTCTTTAAATCTAACGATTTCTAAGACCATTTTTTATTCCTTTATCCTTCAAATTCTATCTCTATATTGTAGGCTGACGGCTCTAGCGTATGCGAAACCGATTTCACGCTAAATTTGATATCCTCAAGCCCTGCAGCACCTTTGAATTTAACCTGCGCTCCCGCGACGATATTGGCGCCCATACACGTGCATCGCCCGTTTATACCGCCTTTTTTGAGCTCATTTAGCTTGCTTTGTGCCAGTTTATATGCTTCAGCATCGCTTTTTGGCTCTGGGATTTGCATCTTATAGGTCTGTTTGCCTTTACCCACTTTGATCTGCTTACGTTTCCCGCTTTCTACGTCCTGCCATTCGCAAGTAACCGATCCGTATGCATTGCGATTTGCTTCTATGATATTCAAAGAAGCGAGATCTATCAAATTTAATTCTATTTGTGGCAATCCGCTCTCTGTCTTTGCTTCGTCTGCTTCATCATCACCGCTTTTTGGCGCCAGGATCAGAGTATCGTTTTTGGTGGCGGCTAGATACCCTAGTTCTTTACTGAGTGAGTACAAAAACTCTAAATCGCCCACTCCATCTTGTAGGCGCGATCTGATCGCCATATCCTCTCCGCTTGTTTTGAGGCGCAGGGCGTTTTCGTCCGCGATCTTGCCGGCAATGGCAAAAAGCGTGGTATTTTCCCAGCTGCGGCGCTTTTTGGTTTTGATCTCGCCGGCAAAATCTACGGCGGTCGCACGCACCTCGGTGCTTTGCTCTTTGTAATCTCGCTCGCAGGTCTGCACGGCGAATTTACCGCACAGCCACATATTATCAGCGCCTCCTTCACCTTCGCCCGCCCAACCCAAATATAGCTCAAGCTTGTCGCCGAACGTCGGTTTTGCATAGATGCCGCGCACTTTAAAGCTTATTTCATCGCTTTTAAAGCCCTCTTTATCGTCAAAGCCTAGGCTAATCAAATTTTGTTTTATGGTTTGCGTGATATCTTTGCCGTTTGCTTCAAGTTTAAAGATCGGTTTTCTCACCATAATGTGGCCTGCTTTTGCGGTATTTTTTCTTCGCTCAATTCCGGCAGGGTTACGCTATCGCCCGCCTTTAAAACGACCTCTAGCTTTGGATTGAGCTCCAGCACACTTTCAAAATACCTTAAATGCCCGTAATGCCTATAAACGATCTGATCCAATCGCTCACCGTCCTTTGCTTTATAAATCATATTTATGCCTCTTTTTGATTAGATTTCATCTGCATCGTAATCTCTTCTAAGCGTAAGATTGAATGTTTGCGTGAAAAACGCTCCATTTGGGGCAAATACCGATCTGTTTTCGCTGATCTTCTCTATCGCAAATCTGCCTAGATATTTGCCCAGCCCCGTCACGAGCGGTAAGGATTTTCGCAGCTCCGCCAAAGCGTAAAGCGACTTAAGCGCACTTTGTCCGTCGCAGGCAAATGGCAGAGTTTGTCCGTTAAGGGTAATGCTCTGCGTACCCAGATTTGCATTCAGCAGCGCGGAATGGTTGTTTATCCTCTCGGTAGAGTTTATGCCGAATTCCGTTTCTACTGATATTTCGCTCGTCTGTTTCCACTCAAATTTAAAGCCGCCCAAATTTAAGACCATATCTTAATCCCTCACATCGGTATTTTTAGCATTTTGCTCATTTCGTCTGATAGCCTCTTGTATATCCTTTGAAATTTGCCGCTTAAAAGCTTCGGTATCGATATTACCACCGTGTGCGTCAATTTTAAAATCTCCGTTAAAGGTTATATTTGTATTGCTGCCCCCGGCGCGGCTTGAGCTAAGAGTACTGAGCGCTTCGCCCATAGGGTGATTCGGTGCAGGCGTAAAATTTCGATCGGCATTAGCATATGCGGGCGTCATAACCGGCGCACTATTATCTGTAAAGCCGAAGAATTCCCCTACGCTTTTTACGCTGCTAAGTACCCAATCGATCTTTTCGCCTATCCAGCCGAAAAAGTCCGCAAATAGATCCTTCCACCACGCCACCGTCTCATCAAATACGCTACTAAATGCCTCTATCCAGCTATCTAGCCAGCTCTTAAAGCTCTCCCATTCAGGCTTGATTTTTTGCCAAAAATTTTGAAAGAAGGCTTTGACCCTATCCCAATTCTCATACAGCCACACCGCCGCCGTAGCAAGTCCTACGACTATGGCGCCGATGCCGGTAGTGATTAGGGCTAGCTTCATTATGCGAAAGCCTGCGGCTGCAGCGATGCTTGCGCCTCGCAGTATAGCCATAGCTGCTGCTGCGGCCTTGCTTGCCACGGCATGAGCGATCATAGCGGCTTTTTGCGCTACAAGTGCGATGTTCGTGCGAAGCGTAGCGGCGGTAAGCGCCCACATTCCTTTGACGACCAGGGCAATGACATGATAAGCCGTTCTAAACGGCGCAAAAGCAAGCATAAGGCCTGCAAAGCCTATTTTAACGCCGCTGATCGCTACTCCAAGAGCTATGAAGCCACCTACTGCACCGGTCAGAAGTTTGGCGAGCGTAGGAAATTTTTCATTAAATTTTCGCAATACGTTTCCGAAAGCCGCTAGTAGTTTCGCTGCGCTATCTACGACCGGTAAAAAGGTCTCGCCGATTTGTGAAGCTAAATTGATCCAACTTTGATGCAATCTATCTAATGCTGAGGCGGTAGTATTTAGCTTAACCTGCAACTCTTTTTCCATAGAGCCCTTGGCTTCGGCTGAGCGCGCCATAGCGATATTCGCTTTAAGTTCGTCTATGTTCTGCACCAAAGATGCTATCTCATCGTTATAGTTGCCGCCTACGAGATCATAGAGAATTCCAGCTTGCGCATCTTTAGGCGCAGCCTTGATCCGCTCTAAGAAATCCACCATCGCGGCGGTAGAGTCTTTGTTCAAATTTTCTTTAAGTGTTTGGGCATCCAGCCCGATCTGTTTCAGGGCTTCGTGGAATTTCTTCGGTTGTTTTTCCGCGCTTGCAAGCGTCGTAAAAAAATCGTTTAGCGAAGTACCTACTACGCTCGTAGCCTTGCCCGTGCTAAGCAGAGTAGAGGCAAATGCCGCCGTAGTCTTGCCGTCTAAATCTATCATCCTTGCCGTAGCGGCAAGTAGAGAAGTAGACTCTAAAATTTGATCGGCGTTAGCGTTTTTTACCTTATTATCGAGTAGATTGATAGTATCGAAAAGCTCCTCGATACCTTGCGTGTTTTTGATACCAAAGCCTACAAACATATTGTTTGTGGCTTTGCCGACATCGTTTGCACTCATAGCAAAGGCGCTCATCGCCGTAGTGGTAAGTCTGACGTATTTTATGAGCTCCTCGCCGCTTAAATTCGCTTTGCCGCCCTCTGAGGCGATAGAGGCTACATCGCTAAAACTTTTGCCGAAACTTGCGCTCAGATTTCTAAGCTCGCCTTTAAGCTTTGCCATCTCCTCATCGGTGCCATCTACATATTTTTTCACGTCGGCAAAGGCCGCCTCGTCGTCAATGGCAAATTTAATCGGCACGGCAAGGCTTGCGGTTTTTGCAAGAGTGCCCGCAAGGTTTCCTATTTCGTCTGAAATTGTTTGTTTGTAGCGAGCTATATCCTTGCTTACGCCCTTTAGCCCGCGCAAATTTTCGCTTATACTTTTTACGCTTACGCCGGCATTTTTTGCACTACGCGCAAGTCCTTTTATTGCGTTATCGGCAGATTTTACGCTAGAAAGTCCTTTCAAAACCAGCCCTATACTTATGCCGAGCGTAGTTTGATTATCCATTTTACCTCCTTTCCTGCTGCAAATTTTAAAATTTATGTTAGAATACAGCTATGAACTATTCAAGATTAGTAGATATTTATAGCTGTTTCATAACGGCTGCCGTGCTTATCTTCAGCGTGATTTTCGGGCTAGAGCTCAACCCTATTTTAGTGGTTTTTGTCGTAGTGCCGCTAGTCATGCTATTTTTAGATCCGCTTCACAAGACGCTTAAGCGCCTATTTAGGCTTTGAGCGTTCCGTTTTGTGCTTTTAAAATTTTAATACTTATAGATACAAATTCACTAAAATCCAGCACATCCATATCCAAAATTTCGCGATGGCCAAAATGCAGTACGTAGCCTAG
Source organism: uncultured Campylobacter sp. (assembly GCF_963518785.1). Taxonomy (NCBI): domain Bacteria; kingdom Pseudomonadati; phylum Campylobacterota; class Epsilonproteobacteria; order Campylobacterales; family Campylobacteraceae; genus Campylobacter; species uncultured Campylobacter sp. The sequence continues at coordinate 29,481 of NZ_CAUQKJ010000009.1, read as the reverse complement.
CAGCGCGATGTTTTCATTGTCAGGCGCTGCTAAACGTCCAAAAAACCCTGTACTGCCTTTTGCAGGGTATTAAAATCCGCAATATCCAGTTCTTCGATCCACGAAGGCGTCTTATTTGCGCAAGCAGCGCAGAGTTTTATGCTTTGCTCGATCTCGGTTTTTTCATTTGAAACCGCCTTAAACGCCTTGACGCTCGGCGCAAAAACCTCTACCTCTTCGCCGCAAATCGGCAAATTCACTTTGATATTTCTCATTTTTTACTCTCCTAAATTTGATCTGACTTTCGCCATATAATCCACCCCGCCGATCATTAGGATCATATTTTCGGCATCTTTGAGTACCATCGGCGTCTTGTCTATATTGATATCGACAAAGTGCGCTTGAAGCGTGATAGTAACTTCCATCTCGGCGCCGCTTTCAAAGTCTGCAAATTCAATTTTTGTAATATCACCCGTAAAAGCTGCGCTAAACGGCTTCGGCTCGCCTGATGCTTGATAGATCGAGGCGGTGAAAAGAAACGGCACGCGCGAGCTAAAGGCATTCAGACCCATAGCAAGCCAAGTGTTTCTATCTGCTATGCGGATCGTAAAGCTTACCTCGGTAGCGGCTAAAATTCCGCTGCTATAATTTGCGCTAAGCGCACCTTTGGCCTCTATCGTCTCAAACTCCATAGTAGGAAGTTTGAGCGTTTTTGTAACGCCCAGGTAGCCCTGACCGTTGATGAATACGTTGCATTCTTGCACCGCTTGAGGGATAATTCTTTTCATGCTTTTCTCCTTGTTTTAAAATTCTCCGTCTCTCTACCTACTGAGCGAATCCATTAATACTTTGCCATAAGAATCGACATAGATAAAATCTAATGTCAATTGCTTAACTATCGGATTGTTCTGCATTCTGACGTCAAGGTAAAATTTCCCTGCCGTAATGTTTGCAAGGGTATTTTTCGCGCTCCAGCTAAGTTCATATCCTAGCAGTACTCTAGCTCCTACGAGAGCCCGTAGTAGCTCATCTACGCTTCTTTTTGCGTGATAGAGTTGATCGGCTTTGCGATCTATCGCGAAAAATACTCCTTTTTGGCAAGCCTGCGAGATACGATCAAAAATCCTTCCCCTGGCAAGATCCTGCCAAATGCTATCGACGTCACTAGTCTCTCCGCCCCAAGCCCTGAAGCCTTGCTCGCGAATGATCGTGCTGATATGCGCCGCTCTAAGCTCATCTGCCGTGCAGGTCTCTCCCGGTTCGAAATCCACGTCTATCGCCGTGCCGACGATACCGCCCATCACCCTGTTGGAATAGCTATCGGAATATCCGAATTCGCTAAGACCGTCTACATAGGCGATCATTCCGGCGATACGAGCGCTTTGCGGGCTCATAACGTAGCCATTTGTTTCATCATCCCAAATTTTGACATAGGGATATGCCGCAATCAGCCGTGCCGTGCCAAAATCTTTCATTTTTGCGATAGCCTCATTTGCGGCGCTTGCCTTGAGATCGACGATACCGGTGGCTTTGAGCCTTGTGGCCATAGCTTCGAGTGCTGCTTTGATTGCGTCCTCGCCGCTACATTCGGGAGCGATTAGCAAATTTGGACGATAGCCGGTGGCAGACTTTGCATTCTTGAAAGCTTCTATCGCGGCCTTGCAAGCCGTGATATCGTCGCTATCGTCATTATTATCGGTACGGGTAAATACCGATAAGATAATTTGCGTTTGCACGCTTTGATCGCTGATGGCTTTCAGTGCGCGATAGATCGAACCTTTTTTAAACTCCTCGCTTGCTTTCTTTTTGGCGGCGTAGATCTCTTCGATCGCAGTGATCGCCTTGTCTGTCGTCATGTAAAAATGTAGGCCGTTTCCCAGCACCTCTTCATATCCTGCGATCCCGATGGGCGTAGTACTCTCTACACTTATCGGTCGCGCCGCCTCTGCCGAAACGGTTATGTTTACTCCAAATTTTGCAGCCATATTCCTTACTCCTTTAAAATAATTTTAAAATTTAACGCGGACGTAGTCCGCACCTCTAGCGTCGTCCGGGTGGGGGATTTTAAGGGGGCGGGCGGACCTCGCAACTCTGAGCGCCGCCCCCTTATGAGTGTGCGCGAAAGCGCACAAAATTAACGCCCCCATAGAAACAAAATCAAAAACGCCAAATCCTGTATAGCTCCATAAAACACTTCCTGCCTGCCCCACGCATCGCTCGCTTCAAAAGCTCGAAATCGCAGCGTCCATTTTGTGCGGTATCCTAGCTCGCAAGCAAGCGGAAAACCTACCGCAAGAGCTGCGGCCAGAAGCGGCGCGCCATAAATACCCGCAAAGGCTAGCGGCACGAATACCGGCAGCCACCAAAGTAGCCCGCGCAGAAAGAGGCAAAGCCTGCAATACACCAGCCAATGAGTTTTGGGCTCGAAAAGCCTAGCGGCGACGCGCTCGATGAGCCTATTTTCGCGCTCATCTTTGAATCCGCTATGCGTGATGAGTGCGCCGACCCATACGCCCCAGCCTTTGGCCTCTCCTGCGAGGTAGCCAAGCCCGCAGATGATCGCAAGGTAGAAATTCCCTAAAAAGGCGAAAATCAGCAGCGCGACTACCAAGGCATTCGCTTTTGCAAAATAGCCGTATTGTCCGCGTAGCCTATTGAGTATCCAAAACATCATCGCTCCTTTGGGCGACTTTTGACTATGTCTGCGAATTCATCGCCGCCTAGATACCAAAAGGGCTTTGAGCCGTCGGAGTATTGAAATTTTGCAAAGTCATCAGGGTGCGTCGCAAGGTGTGCGATCACCCGGAGGATATTCATCATATTGGAATGATCCCATTGATCGCACTTTCTAGCACGTAGGAATATAACGATAGGACAAGCCAAAATCCCTAAAATAAAGCTCGTCAAAAATAGTATAAAACATCCCATAAAATCCTCCTATACTTCTATTGTGTCTGCAAATTTGATAGCCTCAAGCGCCTTTGAGGTTTTTGCCTTCTCGATTGCGGTTTCATAGCCCCATTTCAGCACGTGCAGTTTCTGTCCGGCAATCTGAATGGCACGCTTGATCTTTTTGAGATCCTCTTGCCCGTTTATCTTTTTCATCGTATTGTCATACATCCTAAAACCCCGCACCTCGAGGCTATCAAATATATCGATCATCGCCTCAATGTTGAGCAGATATTTATAGCCGCCGTTGACGGCTCCAAAGTCTTTGATCTCAACCTTGCAGCTCTCGCCCATTGCGTTTACCCATGCTGTGAGCTCATTGAGTTTGGCTTGTTTCAATTCGCTTATATCGGGCTCCTCTATTTTGATGCTCGGTTCGCGCGTTTTCGGGTTGATATGGGTAGCGCCAATATCAAGAGCTTTTGCCCATTGCTCCTCGCTTATATCTACGTTAGGAGTAGGTATGTTTTCGTGTATTTCGCTATCGTAGTATCCTAGAATTTTTGAATTTCCGTCATAATGTACATATTTCATTCTCTCTCCTTTTAATATCCTATTGCAAACCAGAAAGCATCTCTTTTTGGAAAATTACTTGCATCGTTATCTACCGTTTGGTACTCTATAGTCATACCGGTTTTCGTAATATTTGCTACATACATTACCCCTCCTGCTTGACTAAAAGAAGAATCCGCAATATAAGTAGCGCTAGCATTTAGGCAAGCGTTAGGAAATGATATTGGAAATGTTAGATTTTTTCTAGCGTCTTGTTCAAGGTCTTTTACCCTGCCCCACTGCAGCATTATGCCGTTTAGTAACTTTGTGTAGCCGTTTTGTTGTTTTGAGCTTAAAAAGCCTGTAGAAAATGCATCGGATACCGCTTTTTCCGATACCGCCGTATCGCTTAAATTCCCTGTGATGGAATTTTTGAGTTTTACGATACCGGCCTTTGTTTCGGTGGCATACGGGGATTTGTCTATGTTTGTGGCCTCAAATACGTTTTTCACCTTAATGAGTATGATCACGCTCATATTGTAGGGGCGATTTTCGGGGGCTACGGGCACTTGTTTTGATGCGTCAAAGCCCATTCCTTTATTATCTTCCGTCCAGCCCCCTGAAGTATATTTTTTTCGAGGCTGATTGTTCGTAAAGGCTCCGGTAGGGTTGTGAAATTCTCCATATACTCCCGAAATATCGCCAAACCCTCCGGTAATATTTCGTATTGCATCTCCTTGCGCTATGCCGAGGCTCGCCGCATTGCCGCCTGTGCCGCGAATGAATTTGCCGTCGTTGAATTTCGGCAGATTGAAGTGCTCGCCGTTGCCGCCATAGGTATAGCCGATGACGTTGAAAAGCTCGATATACTCGCTCTTTACAAGCCGTCTACCGTCGCACGGAAGAAAGCCCGCCGGGGTGGTTCGATCGCTAGACCAAAGCAGATAGGAGCCGATCTTCAGCCCGTCGCTAGCCTCGGATTTGAGGGCATATTTATCGGCGGCTAGCCCGCCGAGTTTTGCGCTATCTGCGGCGGTTCCCTCTTTGTCGAGCTTTTCCGCGATAGTCGTACCCACAGAGGTAAACTTTTTATCCACCTCGGTTTTTGAGTAGCTATCGTCTACGTCGCGCTTTGTCGCAAGCGCGAGATCCGCGCCGGACTTATTATCCTCGACTTGCTTCTTGAGATAGCTCGTACGGTTCGCCAGCTGCTTGGCTTGCTTATTCGAAATTCCGTCTATTCCGCCCACTACGGGGTCGGTGACTTCGAGTTGGTAAATCCCTTCTTCCCAGGTTTTTTCTTCTTTGATATTAGCCATTGTATGCTCCGTAATTAAATTGGTCATTGTACCTGATTTGCCCGTCGTGCTTGATCTGATTTGTTGAATGCTCGATCAGAGCTAGCACGCACCTTGCGGGCGCCGCCGCTTTTGCCGCGGTCGCTATAGCCGCCGCTTTGTTCTTTGAGAGCGGAACGCTGCTAATGATGCTATATTCGGCCCAATGTGAGTTTGAGCCGTAAAATCTGCTTCTATCATGTTTTATAGAGCCGTCATATTTCTGTCCTAAATTTCCCTCTACTATGATCGCTCCGCTATCGATCGCATTCACCGCCTTTTTGACCGCATAGAAGGTGCCCGAGTAATAATGAATTTTAAAAGCCTCTTTGATGAGTAGCCGCGCACCGGTTTCATTAAGCCCGTCTATGTTCACATCCAGGCTATCTGCCAAAATCGCAAGAAGCGAAGCGGGGCAGCTATCCGCCAGGATATTTATCACGCCTATATCAAGCCTTGCAAGGCTGAAGCCAAAAAGATCGTCAAGCTTCTTGTCAAATTTTGGCTTTCCGCTCGGTAGGATACTCATAGATTAGCCTTTGCAAAACTCAGCTCAAATTTGATTTTCACAAAGCTATCCACATCCGCTTTTATATCGGCGACGGGCTGTTTAAGATTTACTCGATACACTCCCTCGCGGTGCAGAGTAGAATAGATATAGCTTAAATTTAGATCCTCGCCGAGGCTTAGACTGGTCCTGCTCGCCTCGATTTCGCGTTGAATACTAGCTTGCAAAAGCATATCTTTTAGCTCAAGCTCGGCTTTGATGACGGCGTTTATGACTTTGGCATTCTCTACGACTACGGTGTCGCAAAGCGGTCGCACCCGCTCGCCCCCTAGATAGCTTTGCACGCTCACTCTTGTTTCTTCGCTCATATCGGTAGTTTTGAGATAGAGCTTCACGATGCCGGGTCCTCCGTTTATCGCGCTTACTTCCTCAACCTTAGCATTTGCACTTAGCGCGTGATAGATATAGGCTTTCCTACTTCCTGCCGTAGAAAATCGCTCCAGCGAAAGCACGGCGCGATCGCGCAGCCTCTCGTCGCTCTCCTCATCCGCGCCGCCTTCAAAGCGCGATGTTTGGCGCGCCTTGAGTACGAATGAAAAAGGCGTTTGGATGAGCTCGCATTTTAGATCGCTTTGCTTGACGAAGGTCTGCAATACGCTATGGCCCGCACCCTTTAGCTGCCCCGCTGCGATCGTGATGTCGTCTTTGATCACGGCAAGTTCACCGGAATCCGCTCGCAAGATAGTACCTTTTGGAATGAGCGCGTCCGAATCGCGCGCCATGCTTAGGGCGAATTCCACCTCCGCTACGGGCTTTTCGCCCTTTTTGCGTTCTATGCCGTACATCGCAACGATATTATCCAGATCGGCTCCTTGTGCAAAAGGCAGCAGCATAGATTTTACGGCGCTATTGATACGGGCGCGCAAAAGAAGCTCACGATATGCGAGCGTCTCAAGCAAGGCTGAAAAGCGATCGCTCTCAAGAAGCGAAATTTCATCGTCATTTAAAGAGCCTTTAAAGAGACTTTTAACGGCTTTTAAAATTTCATCGTAGCTCAACTGTTCGATAACGTTCGGATAGGGTAAATTTTTAAGAAAACTCATATCTCTACTCCGATCTCTTTGCCGTTTGTTAGCACAATTTTAAAGCTGAGCTTGTGATCTTTGAAGCTTATGAGCTTCACTTCGTCGATCTGCACCCGCTTTTCCCAGCGCTGCACCGCTTCGATGACGAAATAGCTCAAATCGGCGCGAAACTCATCATTGACCCGCCTATCGATCAGCTCAAAAAGGCGGCTGCCATATTCGGGCAGCATCACGCGCGAGCCGATAGGAGTGCTTAGAATATCTTTTATGCTATCTTCTACGCTTATTAAGTATTTACCCATCTCAATCCCTCGCTACTCCGCCGTTGGTATGGCTCGAAAGCGAGCCCCTGCCGTCGCTGATGTCGCCGCTTGCCTTGAGCGAGCCTATGATATTGAGATCTCCATTGATCGCAAAGTTTCCGCTTCCTCCGCCGCTTCCCGCGGTCGAGATTGATCCTTGAATGACCGTATTTCCCAAAAGCTTGATATTTCCGCTTTGCACGGTAGTATCGTCCGCTTTCACATTCACCGATTTTGCGGTCAAGCTTGCGTTTTCGCAGGCGATAGCGATCTGCTTCGGCGCCGAAATTTCAAGACTGGAGCTTGCGGTGTCGTAGCTCATCCTTACGCCGTCTTCAAAAGCGACGTGGATCTTCGTATCGGTCGCGCTCGCCCGATGGGCGGTCTGATAGATACCGCGTAGGATCACGCCTGCATTGAGCTCGCCTCGCACCGGCAGCACCAATACCTGCTCGCCCACGCGGATCGGTGCAAAGCTTACGGCAAAGGAATTGGCGAGGGGCTGGAATACGGGCAAGAAGTCGGTGACCATATCGCCGATCGCAACCCTCGCGCGATCTCCGCTTGTTTCGCTTATGATGCCGATCTCGTTTAGGTTATTGCTCATATTGTTCGTCCTTGTTTCTATCGTCTAGATCAAATTTATTTCTTATAAATCCGACTGCCAAATCCAAAATCCCGCTACCTTTAAAGGCGCCGATCCCGCAGATCGCAAGGCTCAGGCGCATATCTTTGAAGAAAAAGAAAGATATTTCATAAACGATGTATGCGCTAAAACAGCCGTCCAATACTCGTTTGATAAAATTGCCCGCGCCACGCTCGCCATACTTCAAAAAGGCCGTTACGCTGCCCGCAACGCCTGCAGCTAATATATAGAGCAGATACTCCATGGCTCATACTCTAAAGGTTTTATATAGCAACGTAGGCGAAAAAAGAGCGCCTGCAATACCTATACAAAGCGACCAAAGAAGGAGTACTAAATTTTCGCTTCGTATAAAGTTGTCAAAGACTACGTAAAGCTCAAGGTTAAATACCACCAAGACAAAAGCTCTAAGCAGACAAATCAAAGCTTTCATTGCTCCTCTCCCGTGCAGTCTTTGGCTATCTCTTCGCATCTCAAAAAATACCTCACAAGCTCCTTATGCGCTTCAAAGCTGCCGTTTGCCGCAGGCTTGAGTGGCATTTTAAGATTACAGCGCACCGGCACATAGACCTGCTTTATCTGCGGCTCCTTTGTGCTGCAGCCGCATAAATAAAGTACGCTAAAAAGCGCTATCAAGAAGTTTTTTATACGCATTGAGTTGTGCCTCGCAACTTTTATCTTTGACGTAAATTTTTGAAACGTTTTTGATCTTATCCTCGTTGCGGCGGCTTGCGTTCACCTCAAGGGATTTGATCGCGGCGTTTTGCAAGCTTAGGTTTAGCTCGCATTGCTGTAACTGCACCTTTAGCCCTGCATTTTCGGTGCTTAGCTGCGAAATATCGCTTTTTAGCAGCGCTATATAGATCCCGCACGCAGCCAGCGTCGCCGCAAAGGCGATGCCGATAAGCTTAATGTTTAAGAAGCCCATTTAATACCTTCTTTGCACGATTTGGAGTCTGCTGCGCCCAGAGGCTGCGAAGTCCGCTTTGCACCGCCTTTTCATATTCGCCCGTGCGGATATGATGAAGGGTCGTAACGAATTTTTGCACCTTCGCAATACCCATCTGATAGCACATCTCTATCACTACGTCCTGCACGTTTTGCGGTTTGTCTTGAAGCCAGGCAAAGGCTTCAAATACCCTAGGCTTTAACTTTTTTAATTTCAGCTCTAAAATTTGATCCGCCTCCGTGCGGTCCATCGGCTCTACTTTTCCGCCGTTTAGCGCTAGCTCGTCAGGGCTCAAGGCCGAAACTAAAAAGCCGTAGCCGATAGTCTTGTAGCCCCTTGTGTCCTCATAAATTTCACCGCAAAAGCCTTCGTTTTCTTTGATGTTTGCGATTAGGCTCATTCTTCGCTCCTCGGTTTATCTAAAACTTTTGCGGCAATAAATCTCATTTTTTACCTTTGTTCTTTTTGGCGGCAGCCTCATCAGGCGCAGTCTTTTCCGCCTGCCCTGCCTGCGATTCGGACTCGGTAGGCTGCTGCCCCGCGACTTCAGACGAGGCCGTATCAATATCCGGTTGCAGCTCTTGCGCCGCTCCTTCCGCCTGAGGCTCGTCCGTTTGGGTTTTATCCAGCTCCAAAGACTCTGCCTGCCCTATCGCGCCCACGCTTAGATACTCCGCGGCAACCTCTCCCCCTAGCTCCACATATTCACCCTCGCGGACGAAATTTCCGCCCGCGCAGATGTTTTTTAGTGCAAGATATTTCATATCGCATCCTTATGCAGCGGTCGCTAGGCTGACCCACCTTTTGATTACGATCTCATAATCGGTATAAAGATCAAAGACATATTTTAATGCCCGCTCCTCCGCGTCATACCAGCGGTTGCGGCGCACGTCAAGCCCCATTCCCAGCACGAGGTTTTTAAGCGGAGTAGCCATATATACGCCTTTTGGCATTAGTGGGGTAATCTCCAAAGGTACGCCTAAAATTTTGTCCGCGCCTCCTTGGATCAAGTGGATCGGAGAATTTAGCGCGCTTAGCTCTTTATTATAAGCCTGTGCGTCGGCAGGGTTGATCAGCACCACGCTTTCGCCCAAGATGTCGGAATTAATGGAGCCTACGAGCGCACTTAGTCTATCCGATACCTTATCCGAGCTTGCGTAGGTTAGCTTCGTAGTATCGCTAGCGTCTTTGGCGACTTGGATCCAGCCTTTATGCAGCTTTTTAAAGGTGCCGTCGTAGGTGTCGCTCTCGCCTATGAAACCAAGTAGGGCAAGATCGTTGCCGAATGCTTTCGTAAAGGCGTTTAGGGTCTCGGTCTCGAAATTTGGATTATCGGCATTGTCCTCCAGCGCGTCTTGCAAAATCCTAGCAAATAGCTGCACGCCTTTAGCGTCAAGTTTCGCACCTACCTTGCCGAGTGCCGCTCTTTGCGCCTCGGTAGGCTTTTCGCCGCTTGCTACGCGCACCAAGATCCCTTTGGCTACGTCCCATGCGTCGAGCTCCTTGGTAAGCCTTCCCATCTTTTCGGTATGGATCTTGCTTAAAAAGCCGTTGTTGTTTTTGATCGCATCTACGAAGTTGTGCGCTTGCGCCGGCGTTAGAGATCCGCTTAACGTAACGCTTTGCGCATTTATTGAACCTTTTAAAATTTCACTTAGATTATTCATAGTATCCCCTCGCTGCCTAAAGTTTTTTGTTTTGAAACGCTCGTATCTTGAGCGGACTTGTTGATCTGCTCCTGCAAAGCTCCAAGCTTCGCTCCTAAATCCTCTAGCGATTTTTCCAAGTTCGCCATCTTTTCGTCGCTCTCCGACGTTTTGGCCTTGATTAGCTCGGTAATTTCCTCTTTGTTCATTTCCTCTCCTTTTTCGGTTTTATTAGAAACCACCCCTTGTGGGGTCGCTTCGCTCTCATCTTTCTTGCTAAAAAACTCCCTCAGGCCCTGCCTGACCGCCTCTAACATACCGCCTTCCTTGCCCGTGCCGCCACCCGACTTGATGACTCCGGAGCCGTACATCGATAACCCCGAAAGCTCGCCGCTTTTTACGCGAGCGCGCAGATCTTCGTCCTCAAGCTTGATGCCTACGGCCCAAGCGCCCGTTTCACTGAAAAACGCATCCTTTTCCTTGACTATCCAGCTCTCGCAGATATACGCAGGCGCCGGGCGCAAGTCGTGATTTACGTCGACGCAATAGCTGAGATCGGCTCTTTTCATAAAGTCGTATGCCGCCTTTTTAATCTCGGCGGCATTTGCAAACTCGCCTTGGCTATCCACCTCGTCCGGAGCATAAACTATGCCGTATACGATCCCTTCCTCCCCTGCTGAGTCCTTACTGAAACTTACCCGTAAAAGCTCCTCGAAATTTTTATCCTTATAGATGACGGTTTTATTATTCGCCCCTGCATTTACGAGCGAGATCAGATGAATTTGTAGATCCGTGATCTCTTTTGCCACCTTTGTGCCTCCTTTGTTTTAATTTCTCGCGATGGGTTATTGCCATAAGCTCAAAAAGTTGCGTTATTTTTACAAAAATGTGAAAAAATTAAAACCCATATAAGCGCTATACGCGCTATTTAGCTTAACTTTTATAAAATTTTTCTATACAATATCGCTAAAAATTTAAGGTGTAATATGGATAGGATTTTTAAAGCTGCCGCAGAAGCCAGCGCGCAAATAAAAGATGAAACTGTAGGTGCGGACGGTATTATAGAGCCGTTTTGCGCTCCGGAACACTTGCTTGGATTATTTTATGCCAATACCTATCACCGTAGAGCGATCCAGCTAAAGGCCTCTTTGCTTTCAAACGTGCAAGACGGTAAAGCATTAGAAGGTATGGCAGGCACGCCTAAGGATTTTTTATACGCCTTTATCTTAAATTTAGAGATCTTCGGCAATGCTTATTTAGAAATCGCCGGGCGAAATCTTTATATCTTGCCCTCCGTAGAAGCGCGAGTGGACAAAAACAAAGAGGTTTTTCAGGTAAAAAACGGGCGTAAGATCGCGCTAAATGCGAGGCAGTTAGCATATTATTCGCCGATGAGCAGATACTACGGCGAGCCTGATTATTTAGGCGCGCTTTTAGCCATAATGACTAATCAAAAAGCCGATAGCTTCAATAACGCCTTTTTTGAAAACTCAGCTAGAGCTGATACGGCGATCATATTTGAAAACTCCGAACCCGATGAAGCGCAGCTTAATGCCTTTAGAGATTTTTTTGGAGTAAATTTTAAAGGCCATCAGAAGGCCCATAAAACTTTGGTGCTTACGGCAAACGGCGAAAACGCTAAGGTACGAATAGAAGATCTCAGCAAAGTAGAAGATATAAGTTTTGAAAAACTTAAAAATTTAAATCGAGACGAGATTATTGCCGCTCATGGCGTACCACCTCGGATGATGGGCATAATAAACGCTTCTCAACTCGGCGGCGGCGGCGAGGTCGCTCAGCAGCTACATAGCTTTAATGAGCTTACTATTATACCTAAGCAGAAACAGATAGAGTGGTTTTTCGATTCCTTGGGTTTTAAGATCAAACTAAATCCGATCGACGTGAGCAGCTTCAAGGACGACGGCGAGTTGATGAGCTCCTTGGTTGCGAGCGGTATCTTATCGCTCGCCGAGGCACGTGGAATTTTAGGGTACGACAAATAAAAGCGTTTAAGCCGTTTTATGTCTTATGACGATAAAACATACGGGTAAAAGTTTTGCGGCAAAATTGAAAGCGTTTTGAAGCTTTTTGAAGGGGGTTTTAAATTATGAGCACAGAGGATAAAAAAACATGGATGAAATTTTAAACGAAATTCGCAGATATAACAAATTAAAGATGATAAGCGACGAAGAGATTATCCCATATATCGAGATGGCAGAATATGAGATAAAAAAATATGACATTAGCGGGCTAAACTTGATTAAGGCTAAAGCCTATATGAGCCTTGCTCTTTTGGGGCAAAAGCTTTGGCTAAAGATCCAGCAGCGTGCGAACGAATACGACGAAAGCCTGGAGACTTTCAAGGACGTAAAGCAATGGGAGGAGTACTGGATGGATAAATTTTATAAGCTAACGACTAAAAAGAATACTAACGGCTACTTCTATGCCGCGGTTTAAGGAGTAAAAATGGATCTGGGCGAAAAAATCACTACTGAAAAAGCGCTTATTACACTTTGCGAAGAACTTATCTTAAAACATGAGGACGATTATAAGGTTTTTGTATCCGAAAGATCGGCGCTAAATCTCACGCAATACCGCGCCAATCTTAGCGTAATAGTACCTATCGCAAGCGGAGAGGCGGTGCTAAAAGAGCTGATGCGGCTGACCCCTCTATTAAGCTTTACGGGCTCTAGCGTAGATGCTACGGATGAGCGCGGCGTGGATATACTAAATTTCACCTTTACCCTAGATTTTTTGGCTACGGCTAGCCTGGATGAGTGATGTATAGCAAAAAGACTAAAGAGCTTATCCTAAATCTTTTGCACTCGGGTTATGCCGCCTCCGAGCTAGCTAAATCTTACGGAGTGAATGCCGCTACGATCGCGCGCTGGCGTAAGAAAGGCGCGGAAGATGGCGCCACGATGACGATCTGCAATCTAAAAGCTCAAATAGCTGCGCTTAGCAAGGGCAAAAGCAGCGACTCCAAGGCAAAGCAGATCGCTATGCTTACAGCTTCGCTTTCTAGGCTACAGGGCGCCAAAGCAAAAGAGCAAAAGGTAAAAAACAGGAAAAAACCCATCGCGCTAATGAACGGAGCATATGAAAGCCTAAAAGAGATAGCGCTTAAAAGCGGCGAGCTATTCGACTATCAAAAGGATTTTTTAAACGACGCTTCGCAATTTCGCATCGTATTAAAATCCCGCCAAATAGGATTTTCTTACGTTTCAAGCCTCGATGCGCTCCTTGGCGCCGTAGCGGGGCGAAATCAACTATTTTTAAGCGCCAGCGAAGAGCAGGCTAGAATTTTAATGAATTATTCGCAAATGTGGGCGAAAAAGCTAGGCGTATCTTTTGCCAAGGATAGCGAATATGAAAAAAGCCTTGATAATGGCGCCACTATCCGCGTTATGGCGCATAATTTCCGCACGGTGCAAGGCTTTACCGGCGATATTTGGATGGATGAGTTTGCTTGGTATCCTAATCAAAAGCGCATCTGGCACGCTTTCGTGCCCTCTATCGGCGCCGTAGCCGGTAGGCTTACTATTCTCTCTACGCCTTTTGAGGAGAATAGCTTTTTTGCCGAGCTGTTTGGCGACGAGCTTAAATTTTATATGTTTAGCCGCCATCGCGTCGATATTTACCGAGCTATGGCGGGGGGATTGAAGTTCGATCTTGAAACGATGAGGGCGCTCTTTGACGCCGATACCTGGGCTAGCGCGTATGAATGTCAATTCGTAGATGATGAAAGCGCACTTTTAGGTATCGAGCTTATCAAATCTTGTGTGAGCGATTTTACCCCTACATTGCCGCCGAAAAATATACCCGTGTTTTCAGGTTATGACGTAGGACGCACCAAGGACAGAAGCGTGCATATGGGGGTTTATGACGCCGGGGAGGGCATCAAAAGGCTCTGCCTTTACGATGTGATAGCAAAAGCAAGCTTTGAGGCGCAAGAAAAACTTTTAACGGATTTTTTGAGACTAAATTTACTGGCTTGCCTTAAGATCGATAAAACCGGCATCGGTATGCCGGTAGCAGAGCGGCTTAAATCGCGCTTTACCTCTCGCGTGAGCGGAGTATATTTTACCGCTAGCGTCAAGGAGGCTTTGGCTTTAAATTTAAAGAAGCACTTTGAGGACAAAAGCATATCTATCCCTAACGATCCTTTGCTTATCGCAGACCTGCACGCCATTAAGCGTAAAGCGGGGCAAAAGAGCTTTTTATACGATAGCGATCGAAACGAGCACGGCCATGCCGATAGGTTTTGGGCGTTGGCTTTAGCGCTTAGCTACTTTGAAAAGGTACGCGAGAGGAGGAATAAGGCGTATATAATTTAAAATTTCAGGCACCGTAAACATAAAACTAGCTACCCGAGATAAGTAAGTTATCTTGCGGATGTTCTTTCGTGTATAGTTTGTAGCTGTTGCCGAATGGTTTTCTTATGATATCTCCGTATTCTGCTGCATAATAGAGTACGTATCGCATATCCTCAACAGAATAAACTCCGTCAGGACTTACGTCGTTGTATATCGTTGATTGTTTTATGCCTTGACTTTTAGAAACTATTTTTTGTACCTTTGACAATATATCTATATACATCGGATCGCGCTTTACGAAAAACATGCCTATCTTTTTTACGGCATCGCTTTGTGGCGTACTAGCAAATTTATAGGCTAACTGGCTTATCAACATTCTTAACTCATCGAAGTTACCTATTTTAAAAAGTTCGATCATTTCATCAGTCGTTCCGACCGGATACTCGTCCGAGTCGATTACCTCTGCCTCTAAAACTTGTGGTGGAGCTTTAAAATTTTCATCAAACAGTTCTCTATATTTCCCGCGTATTGCGTCTTGATCCGCGGCAAAATCCTCCATTCCTTTTTCTAAATGCTCTTTTGCCATATCAAAATACTTGCCCTTGGCTTTTTGCGATTTTAATGTTTGGTATTTTTCATAATAGGCCTGTGCCACATTGATATATTTAGCCGTGTATGCTCTTCTTAAAAGGTCTTTATACTTATTTTCTATAGCTTTGGCAAAATAGCTGTCATATTTTATAATTTTTTTAAAATCATTTTCAGCTACCCCGATTCTGCTTTCTATCGTATCTAGTTTTTTACTATTTATGGCTATATGAAGGCTTTGATATACGATATCGGCACATCTATTGGCACAGATATCGACACTATAGATCGTCTGTTCATCGCCCGGGTCTGCGCCTATCACATCCGTTAATTCTTCCGGTTCTTGTTCGTATGCCGTAATTTCCGTAGGTCTATTTTGCAACTCCTGCCGTTTCGTTTGAAGCTTTAATTTTTGTTTTTTGTCTTTTATAATGGCGTCAATGGCCTTTTTATCAAGCATTTTTGAATTAAACGCGTGTAAAATTTCAATTACTTTTTCTTGAGAACATCCAGCCGCTCTAAGCTCAAGTATAATACTCATCTCGTCCAATGTGGGCTCGTAGCCTAAAATTTTGCTCCATTTCCTCTTATTAGCAATTGAAATTAGCAGAAGAATCGCGAACAATCCTAATAAAATGATAAAAATTTGAAACACCAGCGCACCTTTAAATCTTTCTTTAAATTATAAATCGTTTAAAGTCTGATGTCAAATTCAACAATATACGAGAGTTTGCGATTTTAAAAATTTTTATCGCGTTTACGGCACTGCTTTTTATAAGCTCGCCTTTATCTCTGCTACCAACTCGTGCCCGATGTCTTTAGTGAGTGCCGCGTGGGCCTTAGCGAGCCCTTTAAGCTTGTATTCATTCCACGCCCTAAGCAAATATGGATTTGGCTTTTGCCCTTTGATCGATTTTCTGTATCCATACGGCGTCTTTAGCGCGCGAGCTTTTTTAGGCGTTATCTTACGCTTTTTGGCTCCGTAGAGCCCCGTGCCCTCATGGACGAACTTAGCATAACCCACCCCTGCAGTATTGCCTATCGTTACGCTTCTTGCATCTACCCTTATTACCTTTATATTCCGCTTCAGCGCACCCGTTTTAATGGGCGCGGTATGCTCTTTAGCTACATTCACGGTCTCCGCACCCACGCGGTAGATGAAATTTCGTAAAGCTTTATCTAAATTTTTCATTTAGCCGAATACTCCTTTATATATTTAAGCGCGTCAATAAATGAGCCCTTAAAAAACTCTTTAAATTTATTATGAATTAGTACTCTGAAGTTGCAAACTTCCCTCATCATCTCGTCATTTTGCGATATTTTTATTACTTCGTCCGAGATAGATATATCAAAAAATCCCATAATTAGGCCGTCTTTTATGCAAAGCGCGGCAAAGGGATATCTATCCGCAAGCTTTTTATCGTAATCCTCCCCCGCCCAAAGGTTATAACCCTTTTGATATACGCCCCATTCGGCATCATCGATATATAAGGTAAAATCTCTCATTTTTGCCACCACCTCTTAATTATTTCTTGTTGTAACATTAGGCTTTTTTCCTTAAAATACGTCTGCGCGCCTTTGCTTGGCTTGTATGCCGTTACTATTCTATTACCGTCAAATACCATAAAATAGCCATTGCTGCTTACGGCATTGCTTAAGTTTTCCTCATCCTTTTTAGGGGCTATAGCAATTATCGAATTTAACGCTTTTATTATATCGCTTTTTAGCTTTTCGTTTTGTTTTAACCTATTTTTTAACCCGTGCTCGCCATTCGCCGCTTTTAGATCTAGCACGCGCTCCACGCCTATTTTATCGATATGCCTAATTATCTCATCATTGCTTAGCGGCTGCGTGTTTCGCATCATCACTCCATCTTCTTCCTCTTCATCCACCCACACGGGCGTTACCTCCGTGCGGCAACGGAAGTGATACGGAGGCAGACCGAAGTTTTTAGGCAAGCTCTTACCTAAAAAGGCCTGATCCCGCCACGCGGCGGCGGCTTTTTTATCGGCAAGACTACGAGCATTTAAAATTTTATCCGCCTGCGCGCTTAGATGCTCGGCGGGTATTATACGCCCATGCATGCTGCGGCAAATTTTTGTAGTACGATCGTCCAAGATCGCAAGTACCTTGTAAAATTGCACGCCGTATTTGCTTCCTTGCGTCACGGCAGCTACGTTTTGCGCCTGAAGTGCAATATGATCGGCTACTCCTTTAAAATAGCTCTCATCTGCGTTTATAATAGAGCCAAATTCCTCTTTCAGCGCGGAGCCCACCTCCTCGTTTGCAATCTCTGCTTTAAAAACCCGCTCGATAATATCTTTTAGCCTATTCTGCAACCTTTCGTTGTATTCTTTGCCCATCCAATAAAATCCCTTGCGCATAGCCTCGATCGCTTCGGCATCGACGGTGTCAAAGCTAAATTTAACGGCTTCTTTGATATGCCCCGCAGCCGCTACGGCAAGCTTCTTGCTTACCTTTTGTGCAAGGATGATATATATGCTTTCTAAATCTTGTGGACTAACCTCGATATTTGCACTTGCAGCCTTATCTAGGAGTAGCTTTTTTAACGTAGATGCATCCGTTTCTTGCGTGCTAAGAGCTACGATTTCATCTAAGATCTGCTCCAGCCTCTGTCTTTGCGTCTGTGAGTAGTTTTGTAGTAGGGCTTCTACCTCGCCCTTTGCTTTTAAAATTTTAAATCTTATTAAGGATCTAGCTAAATTTCTCATTTTTTACCTTTTAATTTTTCCAAACCGGGCGGATTTTGAACTTTTTATGCCTTTTTATCTATCTCATCGATATACTCTACATAATCCGCCAAGCTTTTATCCTTGAGCGGCTTTTCTTCGGTGATCCAGGTATAACCGCATTTTTCGCAGCGACGCATACGGATATTTTTTAGCCCCTTTACGGTTTTTAACACGGCGGTTTTTTCGTGCGCGCACTTCGGACAAAACACTATCTGGCCTCCCCCATCTTCCTCAAAGCGGCTAAAACGCGTGAGGCTTGTCTTTTGCTTATTTTTGAGATATCGGCGCAAGGTTGCTTAATAATGCGCTTTATAAAGGCTAACAGCGCGGTTTCACTTACGTTTCTCGCTACGTTTTGCCACGCATTTCTTATAGCAAATACCTGCGAAGCGGTCGCGGCGTCTATAAATCTATGAGGAACGGCCTTGCCGTCCATCACCGCTAATACGTTTGAAAGCTCTTTTGCGCTGAGCTCGGCGCAGCTGCTTACGCCCCAGCTATTCAAAAATACGCTCCATGCTCCCTCTTGCGCAGCATGCTTATAAAATGGGTGCAGATGGATCATCGCCAGAAGCTTTTTACGGTAAATCTCTTGGGATTTGGTCATCGCTTGTCCTTTAGCTTTTTAGCAACACAAGCGCTACTATCGCCATGATGCTAAGTGTGATAAATATCGTGCTCGCAAATATCAAAAAGAGCTGCATTATTTAATCTCCAAATTTGGGTTCTCGTATATGTTGCCGACGATCTCAAACTCATCTGAAGCGTTTTTGAATTCCTTAGTAATTGGATAATCCGGGTTTATTTTGCTTAAGTCGTGCATATAAAATCCGCAATCAAAGCAAATTTTATAAGTGCGCAATCCCCACCTAACGAAGAAGCCCGTATAAATTTCTTTGCCGTTTTTGTCATTTACACCTGTATATTGCATTAGCTCGATTTTACGAAAAGAAACCTCGAAGCAGGTTTGCTCTTTTTCGCTCCAAAGCGTAGCTATTTCATTCGCGAAATTTAGATCCATTACTTCATATATTCCTTTTGGAAATTTCTCATATCCAAGCGTTATTCCGTTTGCCAGTCTCTGATTGCAACGCAAAAGTGCCTTAAATTTAATCTCTCTCATCGCCTATCCTCTAAATTTTACAGAAGCAATCTTTCAGAGGCTCATCGTCAAACGCCAAAGAACCTTGCCTGCTTAGGCAGCTGAATTCCGTCTCCATATCCGCGCAGGTTAAATTTCCCGCAAACCACGACGTATTAAGCACAACCTCACCGCTATCTTGCAAAGTCAAAAGCTCGGCTTCGATCCGCACTTGCATTGTAGATCAAATTTCGCCCCAATATGTCGGGCTTGAAGTCCGTCCCATCCTGCGCACGACCATATAAAATATCAAGCGCGCGCTCAAGCTCGCTTATGCTTAGCTCCTTACAGCTATAGACGCCGAAGCGGAAGCCGAGCCAATCCTCCCACGCATCCGCCGCCTTTATTTGCTTGTATAATGCGGTAGTGTGAATGCGGGTTAAAAGTTGCTTGCGATAGATCTCTTGAGATTTTGTCATCGCTTGTCCTTTAGATATATGAAATTTCGCGGGGCACTTTTTACTCCGAAATATCTTATATTTTGAGGTTTTTTATATCTTATTGGCTCTTCTAAAAAATACCAAGAGGCACATTTTTTACCCTTAAAATATTCGTCGAATTCCTCTTTAGTAATTCCCGAGCAGTCCAAATAGCAAGCCCATACCGCCTCTTTGTTTTCGCTTCTATCGGCTCTTTTGACTTTTACCTCGCCGACCACCTTTTTTATCGGCGCCGTGGCATATAAAAATATCCTATCATTTGCGATAGAGGCTAGTGCTTTTCTATATTCTACTTTTTTAACACCACCAAGTATCATATCTGCAAATTTAGGCTTTATGGATAGTAAAATAGCCATCGTTTTCCCTTTAAATTTAAACTCTTTAACAAGCCTTTTAATCAGCTTTAAAGGCTTGTTAAAGGGCTTAACGCCCTTTAACAAAGTGTTGAAGCTTCGCTCTTCTTACATATCTTGGCAAAAGCCTATTTTTATTATCTCTTGAGCCTTTAAATTTGCTCCAGTATATTTGAAACATGCTCTCTTTTGAAGTTAGCGAGTCGTTTTTCATCTGCTATCCTTTTTAGACATTTGCACTCTGCAAATTTTCTATCTTAGTCTCTATGCGGAAGTTGTCTTTCACCGTGCGCTTTAGCCCAAGCTTAACGAGGCTTGCGTCATCAAGCTCGCAGATCGCGTCTTTGTTTATAGTCTCTTCGTAGGATATGCAATCATCAAGCTTATAGCTCTTTAGCGCTTTGATGAGCTTCTCGACCTTTTCTTTGATGCGCGGCAAGCTTACGCTTTTACTGAGCTTATAGCCTATCTTACCGAAGGTGAAATCCTTACTGCGCTTTTCGGCGAACTCCGCCTTATTGCTTTCACAAAATGCGGTGATTTGAGCTTCGATATATTTCTTTTCGCTATCGAGCTTCTCGACCCGGGCTTTTTGTGCGTCTTTGATCTCATTGCACTTCAGCGTTATTTCGCCGTTAATGTCTGCAAGAGCCACCTCAAGCTCACATACTCGCTTTAGCGCGTTATCGACGTCTGCAAAATTATTTATCTGCATCTTTTTCTCCTTCTTTTAAATTTTTGATTTTTTCAAGCATGCTTTTATAGGCATGTATTGAACCGTCCATTCGCATTTGAATGAGTGCTAGCGGAGCATTCGAAAAGACATCCGCGGGCTCGTAATGATATCGCTCGTCCGCCTCGATTTCCGCTATCTCGCCTTTCACGAATTTTTCAAGTTCACCAATCGTCTCTTCTTCCTCTGCTTTGAGACTATTTAGGATTTTACCGGCCGTCTCTATGGTGGCATCTGCCGCCGCCTGTGCTACTGCAAGCACAGGATCATCATCGTATGGTGGCTCTACTCTAGCGCTAGCGTAGCCGTGGCTGAGTTCTGCCTCATTTATCATGCGGCATATGAGCTTTTTTGTTGCTTCCATATCTTTTCCTTTCTAAAATTTTAAGTTTTTTAGCTAGTCCGTATTTTATGACATAGCCGTATCTTAGGCAGATCGGAAGGTTATTTTTATTCTTCTTTACGATCCGCACCACATGCCCTTTAGTCAAAAAGGCTGAATTTCAGCTCATTTACGCCGAGCTGTCTTGCAAGCTCTCGCTCGTAAGCCATACCTTTGCTATTTTCGCTGCCTTCGCAGGCAAAAAAGTAGTAGTAGCTGCATACCGAGAGGAGCTCCTCGCAGTTTTTCATTATTCGCTCGCGCTCTAGCTCGCTATACACCCCCATCCATGCAAGTACGGGCGATATAGGCTCGTAGCCGTTGGCGCGCACGATGGCGCAGGCCTGCTCGGCAAGCTTGCGGGCGTAGTAGTCGCGATCTCGCTCATGCTTGCACGGGATGCTTGCATACGGTGAGCTTACAAATACCAGCCTTGCCGTTCGTTTGTCCATTATCTTTTGCTCCTTTCTTTTAAAATTTAAGCTTTAGCGCTTATGTAGGCTCTTGCAAAAAGAGCCCGATAAACGTTACGCTTCTTCTAGGTGTTTTAAAATTTTCCCCATATACGGATCTGCCGCCATAGTTTCATCGGCGCAAATGTGAAGCCTACCGAAGCTCGCGATTTCGGCACAAGGCTTTTTATCCCCGTAGCAAAAGCCCACGTAAAATGCCCAGCCCTTTACAAGCTCCCCGTCTCTTATCTCGTCGCGACGCACCGAGCGAAGACCTACGCTTACCATATCAGGCACGGTGGCGCTGATCTTTGCGTGTAATTCGCGCAGAGCTGCGGCGCTATAATCCTGCGCGCTTAGGTTTATCAAATCCTTTAGCTTCAATTCTTCGTTCCTTTCAGGCTCCAGCCGCTACCGAGCCTTTGAGCTTCGCAGCGCTCAAGCTCTGCGATGGTTTCAAATATCTCCATCCACTTCTTGCGGTTTTTCGGGTGCCTAAGCTTCGCAAGCGCCGTGCGCTCTATCATCGCGACGCGCTCGACGCTGATGCCTAGCATCGCCGCAAGCTCGCGGTAAGCTACATCCGCATCACCCTTTAGCATCCTCACCCGCTCGGCGCATACCTTGTCCGTGCGGTAGCCCTGAATTCTTTGCATTTCACCCTTCCTTTTGCTTCAGCTTATTGCACCTACTTAGTGCTAGCGACATCTTTCTTCTCTTCAAACAGCACACGTTCTTTGTGTTCGCCTACTTTACCAATATTGAAGCTCTCTACCGGGCGTAGATAGCCCATAACCCTCGTGTAAACGACGCACTTGGTGCGTTTTGCTTCAAGCTTTTTAGGAAATTTCATATCCACTCCTTTTAAATTTAACTTTATAAGACGCCCGCGTGGGGCGCCATTTAAAATCAAAGCTGCCTAGCTCCAGATCGTCCCGAATCCGCGGCGGAAGTGCGGGATTGGCACCGTTATGCTCTCGCGCTTTCTCATCTTTGCAATCCAGCCCCGCGGGGTGCGAAATAGAATGAATGAGTGCGCGATTATGATCTCGTCTTTGCAAGCTTTTAGATCGCTCATTTTCATATCTGTATCTTTTGAAATTTTCATTTTTTACCCCTTATCTTTTTCGTACGTGATAAACTAAATTAGCGGCTACTTTTTGCTCGTAGCCTAGGGCTAAATTTAGCGCCGTCTTTTCATATAACCTTGCGTTTTGCCCCTCGGCTAAAAACTCCGCCACTTCTGCATCAATACCTGCCAGCTTGCCGATTTTAATAAGCTCATCCCTGCTTAGCGTCATCTCCGGCGAGTAGGTAAGCCTACTTTGTAGATAGCCTCCTAGCCTATCGATACGCTTTTTAAGCACTCCGATACCTACGGCAATTACGGCTATGCCTAGGTTTTCGCGTTTACTAAACTCATAGATCTCGCGCAAAAGCTCAAATTTTCGCTCAAAAGTCAGATCGTTATCGCGCACGAAAAGATCGGCTTCGTCGATTACTATCAGACGTGTTTTTAAGTTCGAGATAGCCTCGCAAAACTGCTCGAATTTATCATCCGTATTACCCTTAGGCTTTTCACCCACGGCTCGCAACAACAAACTCATAAATGCGCTGGCGCTTAGGCTCTTTCTAGCCTTTACGTAGATACCGCCGAGATCGCCCGTAAGCTTTTGAAGCAGGTAGGTTTTCCCCATGCCACTTTCGCCCAAAATGAGCTCAAAAAAGCTAAGCTTCGTCTGCTCCATCTTATAGATGCGCTCCTTGATCTTTTGCTGTGCCAGGCTTAGCCATTCGCCCCCATTTTGCGCCTCTTTTTTGGGAGCATTAGAGGCAATTACCTTATCTAAAAACGCCTCGATCGCAGCGGCATATAGCTCGCTTTTAGAGGAGTCATATTTGCCGTTTAGCACGCCGCTAACGGTGCCTTCTCTCTTGCCGATCGCATCTGCGATCTTGCCTAAGGTTATGCCGTAAGCCTTACATACCTCGAATTTTTCTTTTAAACTCATCGCTCTTTCCTTTGCCCGTAGGCTAAATTTAAGCAAACGCTTATAAAATCCGCCCGCTAGCGGATTTTAAAGGCGCTTTACATCGCCGCCAAAAGCTCCTCGTTGCTCATAGCAATTTTGGAGTGCAGACGCCTGCTGTTTTGTCTTTGGGCCTCGACTTCAAATGCCGTACTCGCATAGGAGCTGATAGTATTAGGGCGTTTATAAAGGTTTGCGTAATAGCCAAACGCCTGCCTAACGGCGCTTACTACCGCCTCATTTTTAGCTAGCTGCGCGCTAAGCGCGGCATGATCGCGCGGATCTATACGATCTATCAAATGAGCCTCGCAGATAGGGCGATTATTTTTCATATCTACGACGAATACGCTTTCTACCTCGCCTCTGTTTATCCTTACCTCTACGTTTTGCCCTACGAGCTTGCAAAGCGCAGGATGCGAATATGTCCGCCTCTGCCCCATTACCGATAGAGCTATGCAGCTATTTCTCACCCTGATAGATCTGCGCTCGCTAAAGATATACTCAAGCGTAGTTTCATCAAATACCGCCCTAGGCTTAGCCTCCAACTTATCTAAGAAGCTTTTTAAAGGATAAATTTTACGAGATGCGTTATAGTGCTCGTTCCACCACCTCGCCGCCCGCTCGAAATATGAGATGAAATCGGTAAAATTAAGCGGGTTTTGCTTCATATATTTAGCTACGATCTCGCTTTGTCTATCGCCGTCTTTATGGTATCCCGCTCCGCCGCGCTCGGCTATTACCATCTCGCCCATGCGGCGCTGGACGTGATTAAAGATATTTTCGATAGGTTTCGCGCGAGAATTCCTTACCTTCGCTTTTTTATGAAGTAGATTTGGCGCCAAATCGTCAAAATCTCTAAATTTGATCCCGCTTAACTGAGATCTGACGCCTGCGATATACTCGCTTAGCTCGGGCTTTCCGTTATCGGTATAGATGGCATCTGGGATGCCAAAGCGCAAAGCCATCTTTAGGCTATTGCCTACGCTTAGGCGGTTATATTTTCCAAGTACTATATCTATGCCTATTATCGCTCCGCTTCCCATATCGATCCAAACATAAGCGTTAGGATTAACTACCTCTCCTGCGGGGCCTACCGCATCGAAATCAAATACTATCTGATCGCCGCAGATCATCTCCATACTTTCGTAGCAGTTTAGATCGCGGATGATATGCATAGCCCACTCGTTTCGTACGCCGCGATCGCCGCAGCTTGCACGAAGTAACATCGCTTTGATCTCGGGCGCCGCGGTTAGGCGGGCAAAGCTTTGATATGAGCCGATTTTAAGGGCGTTGTCTTTCGCATAGGATTGCAGCTGCTCGTAAGCAAAGCTCTTGCTAGCTAGCGGATTGTGCAGCATAAAGCCCACCGCCCACTCTAAAGCACTCATCTCAAAGCTGGAGCTTTTAAATTTAGCTTTGAAATCAATGCTTAGCTCATCGTTTTTTACCTCAACCTCACTTTGCTTAAATAGCTTAGCCCACGAATAAAGCGTTTTTAAACTCACTTCGTATTTCGCCGCTACCCCCTTGCCCCATAGCGTCTTACTCATTCCTGCAGGGCAGCTTTTTAGCTCGTTTACCGCCTTTAACTTATTCATCTTTTCTATATCCTTGATCTTTAGGCTCGGAGCGTTTTGCTCTGCTTCGCTGCGCTCGCAAGAAACGCCGCTTCGGCTTCGCCTTGCGTCGCTACGCTCGTTTTGCTCTGCGGAGGGCGCGGGCTCCAGGCATTTATCTTCGCTCCCCGCGCTATTTTTAATGGGAGCGGGCGCGCTTTGCTGTGCAATTTCGCTGTTTTCGTCGTTTATCAGATTATCATCAATCCAAATTTGAAGGGTTTTGCCACCGCGACCGATGCCATCGGTGTAGGTAAAACATAATATATTAGGTTTTATCGAGCAAAATTTTTTGCCTGCCTTTTCCGCACGCTTAGCAGCTTTCATCAGAGCGTCATATTTGACGCTCAAAATTTTCGCCGCATGCTTACTGGTTACCCACATATTAGGCTACTTTTATCCCGACTTTTTTAAAAGTATTCTTGGCTTTTTTGGAGTAGTACCCGTTTAAAATGCTACTATAGCTTAGGTTATTCTCGCGACAAAAACGCTTTAGAGTTTTATTTGTCTTGATTTGGATTTGCTCCGCTACCCCGCCGCTTTTTACGTTACCGATAAAATCTATCATCGTTTAAGCTTCCTTTGATATAATTTTGGTATAGATGTCGAAATTATAATCTAATTTATTAGGTTTGTCAAGGGGATTTTATGAATTTAGCACAAAAGATTAGGTCTTTGCGAGAAAATAAAGAATGGACGCAAGGCGATTTGGCTGAAAAATCAGGTGTTGGCAAGTCCAGCATACAATTATATGAAAGCGGCAAAGGAAATATTACACAACTAAATTTAGAAAAAATAGCTTCTGCGTTTGGTGTAAATATATCTTATTTTTTAAACGACAAGATGTCCAATGGTTTGTCCATAAGTGTCCATAAGTCGTCCCCCAATTTGTCCCTTAGTCCCGCAAACCTTAAAAGGTCACAAAAAGAGCAGATCGCAGAGGATCAAATTTTCATCCGTAAGCTGAGCTCGGCCGTCGGTGCGGGCGAGAGCGTCGATATCGAAGGCGTCGAAGTATACGATACGGACGTGCTCGTGCCTTTTTCTCGGATGCTTTTTAATTTACCCGTAAACGAGCATAATATCCGCTGCCTCAAAGTCGTCGGATATTCGATGATACCGATGCTTTATCCGGATAGCTGGGTTATAGCACGCATGGGGCCGAGCTTCGATGGGGATGGACTTTATATCATAGATTTCGGCGGAAATTTTATGGTAAAATTGCTACAAAAGCACCCAAACGGCACGCTTTTTGTTAATAGCGTCAATCAAGAATACCGCAGCTATGAGATAGGACCGAACGACGAGATCCGAGTACAAATCGTCGGCAAGGTTTTGCGCTGCGTGATTTGAAGCCTATTTTTAGGGATTTTGAAGCTTTTTGAAAAAACTTTGAAGCTATTTTTAAGCCCCCTAGGGCTCGTTTTCAAAAATGTGAAAAAAATGCGCGAAAATTGCAAAATTCGCATTTTAGTTTCTCATTTTTTACCTCAACCCTATATGCTTACAAATATCGCCCAAATCGCTATTCGCTCCGCATTTTTTATCAATCTCACTTTTTTACCTTTTATATGAGATTTATCACGGCGTTACGGGTCGCTCGCCGCTAAGCTCCTCGGGGCGCAAAAATGCACGCGCTTTTAGCAGCGCAAAGGTTTCATCCGTAAGGGCATATACGGCGTAAATTTTATGGCGCACGAAGCGCAGCTCGTCCAGCAGCGACATGGTGTAGAAAAAATGGCGGAAATTTAGCAAAAACGCCACGACGAAGGTATCTACGAGCGAGGCGTGGGTTACGATGAAGGCGATCAGCACGAACTCCACGCTGCCTGCGTAGATCAGCAGTGAGGTTAGCGTCAGAGCCCAGACGGGCAGATCCTGGCTAATGCCGTAGATGCCAAACGCCAGCCCCAGCGGCACGTAGCCCATCATCACGGCAAGGGTGGATCTGAAAATTTCAAATTTACTCATAGCTTTCCTAAATTTAAAAGGGCGATTGTAGCTAAAATTTTATTAAATTTTTACGGGGCGCGCAGGCGGGATCTGCGCCGCTGCGAGCCGGTTTTGCGCTGTAGCGCGTCGCAAGAGGAGCTGTAAAATTTACTCGGTTCGCCGCCGTAAAATTTTAAAATTTAGCCTGCGTAGAATTTTGCGAAATTTTAAAATTTCGGGGAGCGGATCTTTAAATTTAGCCTAAAATACGTGGCGCAAAAGCACGAATGCAAACGCCGAAAGCAGCGCCGAGACGGGCAGGGTGATGATCCACGCTAGCCCGATCGGCTTCATCAGCGACCAGTTCGTGCTGCGATTTACCAAGCCGATGCCTAAAATCGCGCCGATTAGCACGTGGGTCGAGGAGATCGGAAGCCCCAGCACCGATGCCGCCATGACGACGACGGCGCTTGCGAGCTCGGCGCTAAAGCCCGAGGCCGGGTGGATTTTCGTAAGATTGGTACCTACGGTGGCGATTACCTCTTTGCCGATGAACCAAAGCCCTGCTATGAGGGCTACTGCGAACATTATCATAATCTGCTGCGGCACGGGAGTGGAGGGATTGATACTATTCGTAGCCATCGTATCGATGATGGCGGCAAACGGACCCACGGCGTTTGCGATGTCGTTGCTGCCGTGCGAAAAGGCAAAGCCGCTAGCAGTGAGTACCTGCAGCCAGCTAAACATCAAAAACGCAGATTTGTTTAAATTTGAGCGGCGCAGGGTTTTAGCGAAAATAAACATCAAAAGCCAGGTAATTAGCGTCGACATACCGATGATGAGGTAGTTGTAAAAATTTGTAAGCCCGAAATTTAGATTATGCAGCCCCTTAAATATCAGCATCGCCGAGATTACGAAGGCTCCGATGCCCGCTACGGCAGGGATTCCGTACTCTAGGGCCTTGTGGGATTTTAGCTTCTCTTTTTTAGCGTCAAGCTCGATTACCTTTTTATAGTACTCGCTATCCAGCTCACTTGGATCAAAATCGGGATCGCGCATCGCGTAGATATCGTGATTTAGCGCCTCTGCATAGGCGATCTTTTGGATGTCGTCCAGGGTCTCGAAGGTCTTTTTATGCAGCTTGCGGAGGGATTTTTTTTCGCGCTTTATGCGGTCGATCTTTATTTGAGCGTAGCGGTTGTAATCCAAAATGTAATGTTTGATGAGCCAGAAAATTCCAAAGGAGATCACTCCGCCCAAAATCGGCGAGAGTACCCAGGAGATCGCTATTTTGCCGATCTTATCCCACTGCACGAGCCACAATGCGGAAGCCTCTGCGGTATTAAGCAGGGCGCCTAGCGTAAGCCCCGAGCCCACGATACCGCCGATGATCGCATGAGTAGTGGATACGGGCAAACCCTTTCTGCTGGCAAAAAGCAACCATGCCCCCGCCGCAAAAAGCGCGCTCATCATTACGTAGATAAAGTCTCTCGGATGCACGTCCATTTTGCTAAGATCGATTATGCCGCTGCGGATCGTCGAGGTTACTTCGCCGCCTGCGATTACCGCGCCGCTTGCTTCAAATACCGCCGCGATACAAAGGGCTTGCGCGATGCTAAGAGTGCCGCTTCCGACGCTAGTGCCGAAGGAATTTGCCACGTCGTTTCCGCCGATATTAAAGGCCATAAAGATGCCCAAAAATACCGAAACTAAAAATAGCATTTTATCGCCGCTTCCTATAAAACCGAATCCCCAGATAAGAAAATAGATTGTTACGCCGCAGAATATGCCGTAGAAAATGAGACTTATCTTGCTAGATTTCATAGCTCTCCCTTAAAATCCGCGAAATTTTACCACACGCGCCTTAATCCCCACTAAATCGCACGGGCGAGGTATATAAATTTTAATTTTAAAAGCGAATTTAGTGGCGCGCGCTAAGCTTTATTAAATCAATACTTCGTTACAATCCACATTAAATTTTAAAACCGAGGCGAAAAATGTCTAGAATTCCGCTGCAAAGCCCATATTTCGGAATATTCGTAATGCTAATCCTGGCTTTTTGCGTCTTTTCGCTCATCGTTAAACTATCCTCTTTGGTAGGTTCGCGTTTGGCAGATAGACGCGACGAGCGGCTCAAGGGCGAAATTTACGAAAGCGGCCCCGAAGCCGTCAAACAGCCCAACCGAATGAACTCCCACTTTTTTTTGATAGCCGTGCTTTTCATACTTTTTGACGTCGAGATTATCTTTATGTTTCCGTGGGCGGTAAATTTTAAAATTTTAGGCGTGTTCGGGCTTATAGAGATGGCGTTTTTCATCGTATTATTAGGTATCGGTTTCATCTACGCCTGGAAAAAAGGAGCGCTAAATTGGCAGAGCATAAGATAAACTACGCGCGCGAAAACGGGCTTCCCGTAGTTCTTACCACCGTCGATAAACTGATCGCGTGGGGCAGGAGCAACTCTTTGTGGGCGATGACGTACGGGCTTGCGTGCTGCGCGATCGAGATGATGGCGGCGGGCGCGGGCAGATTTGACTTTGACCGCTTCGGCACGATATTTCGCGCAAGCGCCAAGCAATCGGATGTGATGATAATCGCAGGCACGCTTAGCAAAAAGCACGCCGAGTTTACGCGCCGCCTATACGACGCGATGCCAGAGCCTAAATGGGTTATCAGTATGGGTAGCTGCGCCAATACCGGAGGGATGTTTAATACCTACGCTACGGTGCAGGGCTGCGACCGCATAGTGCCCGTAGATATCTATCTGCCCGGATGCGCGCCGCGCCCCGAGA
Organism: uncultured Campylobacter sp.; assembly: GCF_963518785.1. Taxonomy (NCBI): domain Bacteria; kingdom Pseudomonadati; phylum Campylobacterota; class Epsilonproteobacteria; order Campylobacterales; family Campylobacteraceae; genus Campylobacter; species uncultured Campylobacter sp. The sequence continues at coordinate 63 of NZ_CAUQKJ010000009.1, read as the reverse complement.
CGCTGCAGTTTGCGATGATGGTGCTGCAAAAAAAGATCCGCACCCAAACTCCGCGCCGCGCGC
>NZ_CAUQKJ010000008.1 GCF_963518785.1 uncultured Campylobacter sp. | reverse complement strand
GCTAGTACTACGCCTTTTTTAGCTTTTATAGTCTTTTTAGTTCCGGTAGTGTTTTCGGCGTCGTCTTTTTGGCTCTTTGGATCGAATTTATAATCCTCTCTGATGATCACGCCGTCTACGCCGCCGTCTTCGCCTAGGACAAACTCGTCAAATTTAGCTCTTTGTCTTAGCTCGCAACCTTGTAGGTTTTTGAAGTATTCTACCATCGGCTGAACAATACCAGAGCCCGAGCCGTTGGCGGTTTGAAGCGATCTAGGTACGCTGTGTCCGCCTGCGTGAGTAACTTTATCTATATATTTAGCGCCGCATTTTAGAGTTAGTTTATATGCGTCTTGCGCGCGAGTAGCGATGGTGTCGATGAGATCTACGTGGTTTAGGCCGCGGCCGGCTTTTAGGCAGTCTTTGATAAATAGCTCGTTGCTATCTTTGATGCCTTCGGCTTTTTACTTGTCGCTGTTTGGAACGGCAAATATACCGCCGTTGATTACGGAGTTACCGCCGACGCGTCCCATCTTTTCTAGGATTAGGACTTTATTGCCTTTTTCGGCTGCGGTGATACCTGCTGCTAGTCCTGCAAAACCGGAACCAACAATAACTACGTCCCACTCTTCGTCAAATTTGACGTCTTTAGCGTTTACCGCAGCATTTGCGTTTACGGAGCTGAGCGCTAAAGCACCCGCGCCAACTAGGCTCATTTTGAGCAGATCACGTCTTGAAACGTTTTCCATGATGTCTCCTTTATTTTACCGTTATACGGTTTTTTTTATGCCTAATTTTGCGAGTATTATAGCCAAAGTTAAATAAAAGTAAAATAATATTATTTAAAAATTGTTTTTAAATTTTTAAAAAGCGTCGCAGCCAAAAAGCCGCTTATCGGCTGCTTGCTAGTTCTAAATTTAGACAAATTCTAAATTTAAATCTCTTCATAAAATTTTGCGCGTGCTACTAGAGCACACTTTGTGCCGGATAAAAGACCCGCTAAAAGCAGGCCTTTATCTCTCGCAAAGCTTGCCGCACGCGTCGGCGCGGCATCTGCTGCAGTGAGTCATTTGATGAATGGAACCGCCGATTAGCTTTCGCATACTGCGAATTTCTTCGTTTGATGGCGATTTGATATTTGCAAAAGGGGTGTCATGCACGGGTATCATCGCCATGCAGTTCATGATATCGGCTTGCCACTCTTTGGCCTTTTTCGCGATTTCGGGGACGTGATCCATATTGACGCCCGGGATTACGACCGTATTGATCTTAACGATCATGCGGGCTTCTTTTAACTTGCGAATCCCTTCCTCTTGGCGCTCCCCAAGAATTCTAGCGCCCTCTTCGCCGTGGTAAATTTTGTTTTTGTGGCGCACCCACGCATAAATTTTGCCGCCCACGTCAGGCGTTACGGCATTAACGGTCACCGTCACGTGACTCACGCCGATCCGCACGATATCATCCACATGCTCGGGCAAAGATAGGCCGTTTGTGGATAGGCAAAGTAGGGCGCGAGGGAAACGGGCTTTGCATTTTTCAAAAGTCGCTAGGGTCTTGTCGGCATCGCACATAGGATCTCCGGGTCCTGCGATACCGATGACCGAGATATCTTGTCTAAATTTAAATAGATTTTCCACGTATTCTACGGCCTCGTCCGGGCTTTGCACCCTCCCCGTTACGCCGGGACGATTTTCGTTGGCGCAGTCGTAGATGCGGTTGCAAAAATTGCATTGGATATTGCAATGCGGCGCTACGGGAAGGTGCACGCGCCCGTAGGCGGCGGACGCTTTTTTGCTAAAGCAGGGGTGGTTGTCGAAGGAGGGTTTGGCGAAAAAATTCATCAATCTTTTTTCCTTCCAAATTTGATGGCGTCCGCGTGGCAAACATCCATACAATCGCCGCAGTTCGTGCAGTTCATCTCGTCCGGTCTCGTGCCCATTTCGCATTTGCGCAAACAAGCGTTGCAGTTATCGCAGGCGCTCGTTTTATAAACGCGAAATATTGAAATTTTACGCAGCAGCTCCATTATGCCGCCGCTAGGACAGGCGAAGCGGCACCATAAATTTGCGACGATCAATGACGCGGCGATAAGAGCTACGACGACGGCAGTGCGAACTGCCCAGTACCAATCGGAAAATTTAAATGACATGATAACGGCGTTTAGGTACTCGTCGCTGGTGCGAATAGGGATCATAACGCGGGGGTTTCCGTAGATAAAATATACGCTCGCGCTAAGCAAAACGGCTAGAACCATGCCTATCTGCGCATATCGTAGCTTCTTATTGTTTTTTAGCTTAAGCTTAAAAGCGGCAAATTTGCCGAGCATTTGATTTACGAATCCGCCCGGGCAAAGCCAGCCGCAAAACGCGCGCCCAAGGAAAATAACAAGCACGGGGATAAATAGCCAAAAGCCGAAAAACACGGTCGCGATCCGCCCCCAGCACGTGACGATTGGACAGGATTGGCAGTTTACGAAAGGAACAATAAAGGGGCATCTAAAAATCCCGTAATACGCCCATTGCCCGATCGCGCCGATAAAAATCAGCTGCACCAAGCGACGAATTTTAGTTAGCCTAGAGACTTTTTTCATCTTTGCCATATTTACGATACTAAACATCTTTTACACCAAACCTTTCTATGAGTTCAAGCCCACGTGCCGAATGGATGGAGGTAAAGCCGTGTCGCTCGAAAATTTCCTGCCCGTCCGAGCAGACGAAGTCCGCAAAGTCATCGGCAAGCTTCTCGTCTTTTACGTATTTCATGATATTTAGCGTAAAGGTAAGCGGCCCCGGCGGGATGAGTTTCTCGTCGATAGGCATGTATTCTATTTTGTCTTTAAACCTATCGTGCGTCGTTAGGCGCTTTTCGATGATGGACGCATCGCCCTTGCCATCTACCAGATCGCACATCATGGTAATTACGCACGCTCCGTTGGAGATCATATTTTTCATAACAGGCCCCGTGAGACCGGAATTTTTTAAAATTCCCTTTACCGGTCCGCTACCCGGAGGCGAAGCCCTTAGCGGCAGCATCACCCGCACGCCGGGTTCTGCTAGATCCTTCAGATCGCGAATGCCCGCAGGATTGCCCTTTGGCACTACTAAAACGTAGTCGGTAAAACATAGCAGTCTAAAGCGAAGGCTAAGGCCTGCTTTGCGCAATTTTTGGCTTAGCTCTAAAACGCGAGCGCCGAAAACCTCTGTCTTGCCCTGCAAGGCCAGTAGCGACTTTCCGAGCGCCCCCGCAAAGGCGCCGGTGTACTGGATGTTATGTCCCGTTTTGGACTCATACGCTGCGTTTATTTGCGCAAAAGCCTCAGATAGTCCTCCGCACGACCAAACCTGCAGCGAATCGGGCTTAAACGGCGTGAAGCCGGCGAGCATCGATTCGGGTCCGGCGATGGCGGCTGCCGCCAAAGCTCCTTTTAAAAAGCCGCGACGAGATTCGTCTATCTCTTTAAATTTCATCTAACCTCTCCTTTCTTTGGTTTGTTTTTAAATTTAAAAAATTCTTCATTTCAAAATTTCAAACAGTATCGATTAAAGTAGCTCTATAAAGGCTTCTAACCGTGTGCGTATCTGCCCGACGTCCTGTTTTGAATAATCAGTCTCTAGCGACATATAGTTTACTCCTGCTTCGCGGCTCGCCTCTTTGATCTTGTTCGTCTCGATCGCGTAGGTGTGACAGCCGCTTAGCACGACATCGATGACACCGTCTGCTTGATACTCGTGGATAAATTCTTTGATAATATTCGAGCGTGCGTCGTTTTGATACATCACCGAGCATGGAATTTTGAGGTAGCGCTCGGCGATATTCGCGACCGGATCGCCCTTTGTTTGTACTTGGTTTTGATAGCCTTTGGTGCCGGAGCAGTTTTCAAATGCCACTACGTCTGCACCCAGCTCCTCAATCTGCTTGATAACCTTTTCATACACGCCTCCGCTCGGACAGCCTGTGATGATGATCCGCTTTTTACGAGTTTTCGGCGGCGATATCTTCTTTGCGGCGGCTATGTAGGCGCGTATCATTTTAAGCTTTTCGCGTTTGTCGTATATGAAGTCGCTCGCAAATGAAATTTGATGAATTTCGCTGCCCGCTACCGGCATCGGATTTAGTTTGCCAAGCTCTAAAAGTTCCATCATCACATCACGCTCTTCGTTGTAAATTTGCACCGCATCAAGTAGCGCTTCATCCGTGATTTTCGTATTAAATTTTTGCTCCAAAACTTTGCGAAATTTCCTAAGCTCATCGGTAAAAAGCTCCAAACTCTTGCCGCCAGTCATATTCGGCAGTTGCAGTACGTGGACGTCCTTATGCTTTGCAAGCAGCTCATACATCTTTTTCTTGCCGTCGCAGGTCGTTTCACCTATGACGAGATCGCTAGCGTTCATATAGGGGCATTTTTTCGTAACCGCGTAGCCGTAGCTTGCTTTGATTAGCGGGCAAAGATTGCGCGGAAGCTCGGCATGAGCGGCATCTATCGGGCTTTCGTCATAGGCGCAAAGCCCAACCGGCACGGCGCCCGCGGCGTAAATAAGCTCCTTCGGCGAATAGGTGCAAAACATCCCAACTACGTGTTTGCCTTGCTCTTTTAGATCGTGCAGAGCCATTGCGTTACGCTTTTTAAGCGCGTCAAAATCCATCTTCATCTCGTCTCCTTTGAAATTTCGTTTGCTTTGCGTGCGCCGATAAGCGAAGCGCCCATCGCGCCGCAGTAGATTGCGTTTTCGCAAGTAAAAATTTCAGCCCCCAGATGCTCGCCTAGAAGCTGTTTAAAGAGCGGCACGTTGCTAAGCCCGCCGCTTAAAAAGTAAATTTGATTTTCCAGCCGTTTGATGAGTGAGGCGACCTTGTGCGCGGAGGAATCCACGATAGCGTAGGCGATCTCGCTAGTTTCAGCCCCATTTGCGCTTAGCGAGACGATCTCGCTTTCTGCAAAAACAGTGCACGTTGAGCTAATTTTAATCGCGGGATTTTTGCGAGCGGTTTTGTAAATTTCGCTTAGTTCTAGCCCCAGGCGACCCGCGCTGATCTCTAAAAATTTACCCGTGCCCGCCGAGCATTTGTCGTTCATGATAAAATCCGCTGGTTTGCCGTTTTCTATTTTGATCGCTTTGGTGTCTTGCCCGCCCACATCGATGACGGTGCAGTCTTGCTCAAATAAAAAGTGTGCCCCAAGCCCGTGGCATAAAATTTCGCTCATGCTAAGCTGCGCGTACTCTACGCTAACGCGTCCGTAGCCCGTAGCCGTCACGAAGCCCTCTGCGTAGCCTTTTTGCTCTAAGGCTTGCTTGATTTGGCGCGCGACCTTGACCGCGCTAAAGCCGCTTGGCAGCAAAAACAGCTCGCAAAAGTCGCCGCGTTCGTCCATAACGGCGACCTTTGACGAGGTAGAGCCGATGTCGATACCGATAAAATGCATAAAATTTTAAATCCGTCGAAAAATATTTCTACGCCGTAGAACTTTGATTTGAATGTTAGTCTTTTTAAGCTTTTAGACTGCTGAAATTTAGCGCAGGCTGGCGGCGCGGATTAAATTTAGCCTCTCGGCGCGTTTGAATTGGTTTTAAATTTAGATTTAAATTTAGCGCTCGCGGGCGATTAAAATTCCGCTTAAAATCACCACCGCAATGCCTGCTAGCACGATCGGACCGGGCAGATGATCGCCTAGCATAATGCCTAGCGCCATGCTAAATAGGATGTCGCTGTAGCTGATCGCGGCGACTATGCCCGCTTTGCGTGAAGCGGCGTAGGCGCGCGTCATGTAAATTTGAAAGTAGATACCGCTGACACCCAGAAGCGCCACGAGCACCCAGCCAAAAAGGCTTGGCGGGTTGAAGTAAGCGAGCTTCGCCAAATCCGCGCCGCTGAAAAGTCCTAAAATTTTAACCTCGCTACCTTCAAGCACCCAGCCCGTTATCATCATCGTAGCACTTAGAAAGGTGGCGGACGAGACGAAAACTAGCACGATGAGGTTTGTGGCGTAGTGTTTGCGGAGCTCGCGCACGCTCGTGTATGCAAGCCCTGCGCACATGCCGCCGAAGATTCCCACCGCGTCGGTTACGCTGATGCCGATGTGCGGGCGCACGACGAGTAAAATTCCGCCAAATCCGAGCAGTATCGCAAACCAGCCCTTAGAGCTTAGCTTTTCGCCTAAGAAAAACGCCGAAAATAGCGCGGTGAAAATGGGCGCCGTCTTTTGGAAGGTAAAAGCGGTGCCAAGATCGATGTGGGCGATATTATAAAAGGTCGCTAAGATACCGCAGCTGCCGATAAAGCCGCGAAACGCGAGCAGCCACGGCTTGCCGCCCGGGCCCAGGTTTTTTATCCGCCGTAGCGAAAACAGCACGATGCCGATGCCTACGACATTGCGGAAAAACACGATCTCGGCGCTACTCATATGCTCCGCCATGACCTTGGCTAGCGCGCCGTTTAGCGCGAAATAAAAGCTCGCTACGAGCATATAATAAACGCCAAGATGTTTCAGCCAAAACGCGGAGTAAAATTTTTGCTTCATCGCTCGCTACTTTCGGTTTGCGACGAGCGCGCCCGCGGCGATGATGAGCGCCATACCTCCAAGCGCCATGAAACCGGGCAAGGCGTCGCCTAGCAGCAGCCCAAATAGCGTCGAAAAGATGATGTCGGCGTAGCTGATCGTAGCCACTATGCCCGCTTTGCGCGTCGCGGCGTAGGCCTTGGTTACGTAGGTTTGATAAAACAGCCCCAGCAGCCCCAAAAGCACGGCAAAGAGCCAACCCTGCGCGTTTGGAATTTTAAATTTGCAAAGCATAAAGCTCAGCGCGGGCGCGTCTATAAATTCTGCCGCGATCATAAGCGCTACGGGCATCAGCGTGCCGGCAAGAAGCGCAGAGAGGATGATCGTATCGGAGCTATAGTATTTGCGCAGCCCGCGCACGGAGGTAAACGCCATCGCGGCGAATAATCCGCTTAAAATTCCAAAAATATCGCTCGGCTGCAAGCCAAACTGCGGCTGAATTACCAAAACGATGCCCACAAAGCCTAGGCAGACCGAGAACCAGCCCATCGCGCCGAATTTTTCGCCGAGGGTAAAATACGCTATGATCGCCGTCCAAATGGACGCCGTTTTTTGAAAGGTAAATGCCTCGCCGAGGCTGATGTTAGCGACGTTATAAAAAAATACCATCAGCCCCAAAATCCCGATAATGCCGCGAAACGCGAGCGTAAAAGGATGACCGCCCTTGTTTGCGAAGCGCGCCGCGCGGGGGCGCGCTTTGATTTTATAAAGCAGGATCAAAAGTCCGGGCAGATTGCGAAAGAGCACGACCTCAAGCGATGAAATTTGCGCGCCCAAAAGCTTGGCAAAAACGCCCGTAAGAGAGTAGTAAAAGCACGCCATCAGCATATAATACACGCTTAGATGGTGCAGCAAGAAGTTGTTGTATTTCATCGCGCCCCTTTAAATTTGCGGAATTATACACGCATAATGATTAAATTTTAATATTCCGCCGTTTTAATATTTCGTCGCGCCGCCTGCTTTTGCGCGTTTGGACGCGACGGCTCGATTTTGTACTTCGGCGCTTGCTTTTGCGTTTCTTGCTCACGGGCGCTAGTTCAGTACTTGGATATTGGGCGCTGCTTTTGTGATTTTTACCGACCCTCTGCTCTGCGCGCCGCCGCTTGCTTGAGCAAAGCAGTAAAATTTGCGCAGCTGCGGGCTTTTATGCTTTCGTGTAGTTGCGTCGGTTTTTAAAATTTATAAGATTTACGCACATCTCCGCATTCTGCGATATGTTCGGCGATGGATAGCGCGTTTTGACGTCTTGCGTCCGTGCGGCGTTCTGCTAGTGTCGCGATAAAATTTTGCTAAATTTAGCGCCTAAATTTTATAAAATTTTGCCGCTTAGCTCCGCGAGCGAGCGCGTAGAATTTGGCTTTAATCTATTTTTGGTTATAATCGCGCCAAAAACTACAAGGACGAACGTGAAAAGTTTGATCATCATCGGGCGCCCCAACGTCGGCAAGTCGAGCCTTTTTAACCGCCTAGCGGGCGCTCGCATCGCCATCACGAGCGACGTTGCGGGTACGACGCGCGATACCAATAGAGCCGAAGCTGAAATTTTCGATCGCCGCGTGCGCGTGATCGATTCGGGCGGCTTGGACGACACCTCCGAGCTGTTTGCGCGGGTGCAGACTAAGACGCTAAGCGAGGCAAAGAGTGCGGATTTGATAATCTTTATGACGGACGGCAAGCTGCTTCCGAGCGATGATGAGCGGCGGATATTTTTCTCGCTGCAAAGGCTCGGTAAGCCCATCGCCCTGGCGGTCAATAAGATCGACGGCAAGCGCGACGAGGAGCGCAGCTGGGAGTTTAACGAATTCGGCGTTAAATTTTTCCCGATCTCCGTCTCGCACAACAGCGGCATCGACGAGCTGAAAGAGTGGATCTATGGCTTCTTGGACCCTGCGCCTGCGCGGCAGGACGAGGATGAAATTTTTGATGATTTCATAGAGGGCTTTAACGACGAGGGCGAGCCGAAAGAGGGGCGCGACGAGGAATTTTACGCTAGTAAAATCATCGGCGTGGGTATCATCGGGCGGGTGAACGTCGGTAAATCAAGCCTTCTAAACGCGCTTGTGGGCTCGCAGCGCTCGGTCGTGAGCGATTATGCGGGCACGACGATCGATCCGGTGAACGAAAGCACGGAATTTGGGGGACGCACGCTTGAGTTTATCGACACGGCGGGCATTCGCCGCCGCGGCAAGATCGAGGGCATCGAGCGTTTCGCGCTAAATCGCACCGAAAAAATCCTGCAAAACTCCGACATCGCGCTTTTGGTGCTTGACGCAAGCGAGCCGCTAAACGAGCTGGACGAGCGCATCGCGGGGCTTGCGGCTAAATTTGAACTCGGGCTCATCATAATTTTAAACAAATGGGATCTTTGCGAGCGCGATTACGATGAGTTTTGCCGCGATTTGCGCGATAGGTTTAAATTCCTTTCCTACGCGCCGATTATCAGCGTCAGCGCGACGGACAAGAAGCGGATACATAAAATTTATCCGCTCATTTTGGAAGTTTATTCAAATTTCACGCGCAAGCTCGGCACTGCAAGGATCAATGAAGCGGTAGAAGCCGCGATAAAGGCCCATCCGATACCTCGCGAGCGGGGCAAATCGGTTAAAATTTACTACGCCGCGCAGATCGGCTTTGCGCCGCCGAAGATCGCTCTTGTGATGAACCGCCCGCAAGCGCTGCATTTTAGCTACAAGCGCTATTTGATGAACAGGCTGCGCGCGAGCTTTGCTCTTTCGGGAAGTCCGCTAGTGTTGCTGCCGCGCAAAAAAGGGGAGAGCGATGAAGAGCGGTAATATCGTGCTCATCGGCTTTATGGGGGTCGGTAAGGGCACGGTAGCGCGGGCTCTGGCTGCGCAAAGCGGGATGTTTGCGCTTGATTGCGACGATATGATCGAAAGCTACGCCAATAAAAAGATCGGACAAATTTTTAAAGAGCAGGGCGAGCAGAGCTTTAGAAAGATGGAAGAGAGCCTTGCAAAATTTTTAGAAAAGTCCGTCCGTTGCGCCGTGATCTCCACCGGCGGCGGCTTTTACGCCGTGAAAAATTTAAACAAAATCGGCACCGTCGTGTATCTGAAATCAAGCTTTGAGGGGATTATTAATCGCTTAAAAAACAGCGAGAACGCGGAGAAAAAATTTGCCAAGCGCCCGCTGTTAGCGGATCTACAAAAGGCCGCGGCGCTGCACGCTCAAAGAGACGGGGCGTATGAAAAAAAGGCCGACATCGTAATCGACGTCGAAAATAAAAGCGTAAAAAAGATCGTAAAAGAAATTTGCTCCGCCTGCGACGGGCTAAATTTAAAAGGGAAAAAGATGTCTAAGCAAAAGCGTTCCGGCGGCGGCAAAAATTCCAAGTCGCACGGTAAAGAGAGCAAAGGCGATAAGCTTAAAAAGAAAGAGGCGCTAAAGCAAAAGCTGCGCGAATTGATCGAGGGCTTAGAACGCGAGGAAATTCCAAAGCGAGTGATCGCGTGGCACTTCGATCTTTACGAGCCTTATGCGCTACAGCTCGCGGGATCGAGCAGCTACGACGTGGATGACGACGACTGGGCGTGCGAGGACGAGGATGAGTTTTATCCCGAATATTCACGCTTGCAGCTTGAATTTTTAAGCGAGCTTTCGTGGCGACAGGTTTTAAAAATGCTCGTGCAGGCTTTGCGCGAGCTGCGAGAGCAGATGCCAGATGCAAAAATTTTTGAGTGCAAGCACGTTGCCGTGGGTTTTGTGGACGGCGATCTGATTTTGATTTAAAGGAGCAATGATGAGAATTTTAACGGGTCTTCAGCCCAGCGGCAAGCTGCATTTGGGTAACTACTTCGCGAGTATCAAGCAGATGGTGGATGCGCAAAACGCGGGAGAGCAGATGTTTATGTTTATCGCAAACTACCATGCGCTCACGTCCGTAAGCGACGGCGCAAAGCTTAAAAATTCCACCTACGAGGCCGCCGCGGCGTTTTTGTCGCTGGGGATCGATCCGAAAAAGACGGTGTTTTGGGTGCAAAGCGACGTAAAAGAGGTGCTGGAGCTTTACTGGATTTTAAGCGGATATACGCCGATGGGGCTGCTCGAGCGGGCGCACGCATACAAAGATAAGATCGCCAAGGGCTTTGAGAGCAAGCACGATCTGTTCAGCTACCCCGTGCTGATGGCGGCGGATATCCTGCTATACAGCGCGGAGGTCGTGCCCGTGGGCAAGGATCAGATCCAGCACGTCGAGATCGCCCGCGACATCGCGCTTAAATTTAACAACGCCCACGGTGAAATTTTAACTATTCCGCAAGCGCGAGTAAACGATGAAGTAGCGATCGTGCCGGGCACCGACGGCGCCAAGATGAGTAAGAGCTACGGCAATACGATCGATATTTTTGCAGATGCCGCGACGCTAAAGAAGCAAATTTCAAGTATCGTAACGACTTCTGAGCCGCTAGAAGCGCCTAAGCAGTGGCGCGGGTGCAATGTCTATAATATCGCGAAGCTATTTTTAAACGAAGCGGAGCAGACGGAGCTGCAGGCTCGCTACGAGCGCGGAGGCGAGGGGCACGGGCACTTCAAGGCGTATCTAAACGAGCTCGTGCTTAGCTATTTCAAAGACGCGCGAGATAAATTTGAATACTATCAAAGCCACCGCGAAATTTTGGATGAGATGCTAAGACAGGGCGCGCAAAGGGCGGCTGCGACGGCTGCTTCATTGATGCAAAAGGTTCGCGCCGCCGTGGGGATTTATCGCTAAGGAGGGTGAGATGACGGATTACGCTAGAGAAATTTTATCTGACGGCAAGTTGCTTCGACAGAAGTTGGAAATTTTCTTGCAAACCCCGAGTAAGGTTGAAATTTACGCACGCGCCTGCGAGAAATTTTTCGCTGCGGGCAAGCAGCGCGAGTTAAATTACGTAAGCACGTGGAGTTGGTGGGCCTTTTTCGGCACGCTATTCTTTTTTCTGTACCGCAAGGAGTACAAGATTGCCGCAGCCCTATTTGCCGTTATGGTGGCTAGCTGCTTTATTCCGTTTTTAGATGGGCACGACAGAACCATAGGAACGGCGATTAGCGTCAGTAGCGGGACTATGGCGAAATATTACGTTTGCGATAGTTTTGTTTCATTGCTGGATAAACAGGACGATGAAGCCCTAAGAAAGGGCGGCGGCGTGAATAGATGGGCGATATGGCTCGCGGTAATATTTTACGCTTTGGTCGCAATCGTGTTTGCGCTGATAATTTCAAACGGCGGCAAAATTCAGTAGTTTTAACGGCTTCCGCGCTCAGAATAGCTAAATAAATTTTAAAAAGGAGTAAGAATGAAAGCGATCGTAACGGTGATCGGTAAGGACAAGGTCGGCATTGTGGCGGGCGTTTCGGCTAAGCTCGCGCAGCTTGGGCTAAACATAGACGACATCAGCCAGACGGTTTTAAACGAGTTTTTCACAATGATGGCGGTGGTTTCAAGCGATGAGCCGCACGATTTCACGGCTCTAAGAGGGGAGCTAAACGAGCTAGGCGAAAAGTTAAAAGTTAAAATCAACATCCAAAGCTCGGCGATATTTGACGCCATGCATAACATCTAAGGCGCGCAGATGGACATTAAAAACGTAACCGAAACGATCGCGATGATCGAGGAGCAAAATTTCGACATCCGCACGATCACGATGGGTATCAGCCTGCTTGACTGCATCGATCCCGATATGGGCAAAGCGGCGGAGAAAATTTACGCAAAGATCACCGATAAGGCGCGCGATATGGTAAAGGTCGGCAATGAAATTTCAGCAGAGCTCGGCATCCCGATCGTAAATAAGCGCGTCTGCGTAACGCCTATCGCCATCATCGGCGCGGCGACGGATGCCGTGAGCTACGTGCCGCTTGCTAGAGCGATGGACGAGGCTGCCAAAAAGGTCGGCATCGACTTTATCGGCGGCTTTTCGGCGCTCGTGCAAAAGGGCTATGCAAAGGGCGATAAAATTTTAATCGACTCCATCCCCGCCGCGCTCGCCGCGACGCAAAAGGTCTGTGCGTCCGTTAATATCGGCTCGACCAAGACCGGCATAAATATGAGCGCGGTCGCCGACATGGGGCGCGTGATAAAAGAAACCGCGAGGCTTTCAGATCTGGGCGCGGCAAAGCTAGTCGTGTTTGCCAACGCCGTCGAGGATAATCCCTTTATGGCAGGCGCATTTCACGGCGTGGGCGAAGCCGAAGTCATCATAAACGTGGGCGTATCGGGCCCCGGCGTCGTTAAACGCGCGCTTGAGAAGGTGCGCGGAGCGAGCTTTGACGTGGTTGCCGAGACCGTGAAAAAGACGGCATTTAAGATCACGCGCATCGGACAGCTCGTGGGCCAAATGGCATCCGAGCGGCTAGGCGTGAAATTTGGCATCGTCGATCTCTCGCTAGCTCCGACTCCTGCCGTGGGCGATTCGGTCGCGCGCGTGCTTGAGGAGATGGGCTTAGAGCGCGTCGGCACGCACGGCACAACCGCGGCTCTGGCACTGCTAAACGACGCGGTCAAAAAAGGCGGCGTGATGGCGTGCAACCAAGTAGGCGGGCTTAGCGGCGCGTTTATCCCCGTCTCGGAGGATGAGGGCATGATAGCCGCGGTGCGCGCAGGATCGTTAAATTTGGAAAAGCTCGAAGCGATGACCGCGATCTGTTCGGTGGGGCTCGATATGATCGCAATACCCGAGGATACGCCCGAGCAGACGATCGCCGCGATCATAGCTGACGAGGCAGCGATCGGCGTGATAAATCAAAAAACGACCGCCGTGCGCATAATCCCAAAGGGCAAAGAGGGCGACACGCTGGAATTTGGCGGGCTTCTTGGCAGCGCGCCCGTGATGAGCGTAAATAAAAACTCCTCGGCAGACTTCATCGCCCGCGGCGGCCAAATACCGGCTCCTATTCATAGTTTTAAAAACTAAATTTAACCCGCTTAAGGAGGAAAAATGAGAGCGTTTGCGTTATTTGCGGCGGCTTTGCTTTTTGGCGGCTGTTCCATAATCTCGGCGTTTTATAGCAAGGAGAAAAAATTCGAGCTGGCGGGCTTGGGGCAAGACGGGGTCTATAGAACCTCGGACGACAGCGCAGACACGCTAATAAAAATAACGTCCGCCCGCACAAAAGAGGGCGAGCCGTATCGTATAATCCACACGCTGGAAATTCCTAAAAATTCTACCCAAACGGATTTTGATAGCAACGATAAAGAGGTGTTTAAAATAGACTGCTCAAAGAATTATTGCGAGCCTAAATACGACGAGGAGCCGAAAAGAATTGCCATTTCTTGGCCTGCGCCGAATGGAGGCGGCGTTTTTGACGGCGTCATATATCTAAAAAATTTACGGCTCGTAAAGGCGTACTAAATTTGCGGATTTAAAAGCGCGCAAAATTTATAAAATTTAACGAGTAAAATTCTAAGTCGCCGCGATGGAATTTTTCGGGCTTTAAAATTTGCACTACGGGCGTGGAATTTTGAGTTAGAATTTCAGCGTGAAATTTCGCCGTGAAATTTCACGGCGCGTTGCCTCTACGGCAAGCTAAATTTTAAAGTATCCCCGTAAGATGCGGCGTTAAAATTTCATCGCCGCTCACGGCAGACAGCGGCGGGTCTTTTGAAATTTTAAATTTTAAAGCGGCTTTCATTGAAATTTTAAAATTTAAAAGTAATCTGCTTCGTTATCATTGCCCGTCCGCTAAGAAGCAGGTAAAATTCTATTTCGGTGCGGGTTTAAATACGGCATGCAAAAACGGGCGCGGCGTCAAAATTTTAAAAGATGAGCGAAAATATGAGGCGGAAATAAAATGCAAAAAATAGCTTGGAAATTTGGCGAGCTTGAAAAAGTCGCGACGGACGAGGGCTTTATTTGGTACGTGGAGCTGGCGCTAAAAAGCAAAAGCTTCGGCGAGGTGCCGTTTTATCTCGTGTCTGCAGATACGGCGGATGTGGACGATGCGGGGTCTTGCTCGCGCAGCGCACGCCCGAGATATCGATCGGTACGTAAAAGACGCTCTTATCTTCCTGCGAGACGAGCTTAGACGCGAGTATCGTTTGAGCGAGGATGAGCTTAGGCTGCTTGACGCGCCCGTTTGCGATCTGCCGTTTGAGCTGCCGCAATGCACGTTTTACGCACGCGATACGCAGTGGCTGCTGAGATTTGCCGAGGGCGCGCTTGATATTTGCGAGCCTTTCGGCATCGGGGTGATTTTCGAGGGCGAAAGACCGCTGCGCGTGGAAAATTTAGAGTTTTGTAGAGAGTATTAACAGCGGATAAAATTTTAAATTTAGAGGCGATTTTAAAATTTACGCAGCGCGAAAATCGGCGCGTTATGGCGCGCTCCCGCGGATAAATTTAATCGCGGCTCGTTGTCGTTTTGAAATTTTGCGGCGCACTGCAGCGGCTAAGATACGCTTTGACAAGGCGGCGTCTAAATTTCATTTTCCGCGCCGTGTCACGTAAATACTTCGTTCGTATCCTCAAAGCGAGCGTTTATGACTGCGGCGCGAATGTAGGTGCGGGTAGGCTTGGAATTCTACGTAAAATTTTGAAAGTATCTGCGCACAACGGCGCGTAAAAAGCGCGCTAATTCGGCGTCTGGGCGCATGTCCGCTCATAGCTGCTACGGATTGAGCGAGCGAAGCGACAGAATTTAAACGCAGGGCGCGCGCGGGAAAAAGTCGAAGATAGGTGCGGAGAGATTCAAAAAAAGCGAGAAAAAAGCTTAAAGGCGCGCGGCGGTATAGAGTAGGGTAGTGCGGGCTGCCGCAAATCGGGCTCGCAAATTGCAGATCGAAAGCGAGTTAAAACAAAAAGCTCGGTGCGTAGATTTACGGATCGCGCGTTCGGCGCAGCAGAGGCGCGGAGTGCAAATTTGGCGAGAGAATCGATCTATAAATTTCGCGTGCAAACCATCTTAAATTTAACGAGCAAATTTTAAAACCGCTCTCGTAGAATTTCGCGCCAAAATTTACGCTTCGTTTTGCGACATTTAGCGCGCAGATTACGTAAATTTCATGCTCTGTCTGACGGTATTTAGCGCGTAAATTTCGCTCTGTATTTGGCGCGCAAATTTATGCTCCGCCTGACGGCGTTTGCCGCGCGAATTTCGCTCTGTATTACGCGCGCAAATTCCACGCTCCGCTAGAATGAAATTTGACGCGCAAATTTTACGACGAAATTTCGCGCCACTTTCAAGCCTTGCGATTTACAGCTTCCTAAGCTTCGCGATCTCATCGCGTAGCGCCGCGGCCTTTTCAAACTCCAGAGCGGCTGCGGCTTCGAGCATCTGTTTGCGGAGCTCCTTTACGATTTTGGCGCGCTCGGCGGCTGGCATTTTTTCGAGATTAGCACCCTTTCTTAAAATTTCGGTGCCGTCCTCGATCTTTAGGCTCTCTTCGATATTGCGGCTCGCAGAATGCGGGGTTATGCCGTGAGCGCGGTTGTATTCGTCTTGAAATTTACGGCGCTTTTGGGTGATGTCGATCGCCTCTTGCATCGAAGCGGTGATCTTTTTGCAAAACATCACGACCTGTCCGTGCACGTTTCGCGCGGCTCGCCCCATCGTCTGAATGAGGCTCGTGCGCGAGCGCAAAAAGCCCTCCTTATCGGCATCCATGATCGCGATAAGGCTTACTTCGGGCAGATCAAGCCCCTCGCGGAGCAAATTTATACCGATTAGCATATCGTATTCGCCGCTGCGTAGACCGCGGATGAGCTCGTTGCGCTCGATCGCATCGATGTCCGAGTGCATATATTTGACCTTAAGCCCAAGCTCCAAATAGTATTTGCTCAGCTCCTCCGCCATCTTTTTGGTTAGCACGGTCACTAAGATCCGCTCGCCGCGCGCGATGACCTCCTTTGCCATATCGTGTAAAATTTCGACCTGGTTGTCGCTGTCTTTTAAGATAATCTGCGGATCGAGTAGTCCCGTCGGGCGCAGTATCTGCTCATATACGGCTCCGCGGCTAAGATCCAGCTCGTAATCATTTGGCGTTGCGGAGACGAATAGAAATTTCGCTTTTTTGTTGATAAACTCATCAAACATCAGCGGACGGTTATCAAGTGCTGATGGCAGGCGGAAGCCGTACTCTACGAGCGTTTCTTTACGGCTACGATCTCCTGCGAACATCCCGCGAAACTGCGGCAGGCTCACGTGGCTTTCATCGACGATGACGAGATAGTCCTTACCCTTGCTCTCGTAGTAATCAAAGAGCGAATAGGGCGTCTCGCCCGGCTTTTGGCCGGTCAGATAGCGCGCGTAGTTTTCGATCCCCTTGCACATTCCCGTAGCGCCTAACATCTCAAGATCAAATTCCACTCGCCCTTTCAGCCGCTGCGCCTCGACGAGCTTGCCCGCGTCCTCGAAAAATTTCAACCTCTGCTCAAGCTCCTCCTCGATCCCTTTGATCGTCGATTTCAGGCGCTGCTCGCCCACAATGAACTGGCTCGTCGGGTAGAGAATAAATTTTTTGACGCTCTGAGTCTTTTTGTTTTCGAGCACGTCCAGATGATACATCGCCTCTATCTCGTCGCCGAAAAACTCGACCCTAAACGCCTCGTCGTTAAAATACGCGGGGTAGATGTCGATAACGTCGCCGTTTACGCGAAAATTCCCGCGATCAAAAAAATCGTCGTTGCGTTTGTAGCCCATATCAACGAGCTTACGAAGTAAAAATTTAGTGCTAAATTTTGATCCGATCTCAAAAAACAGCACCATGCCTTTGTATTCGGCGGGATCGCCCAGACCGTAGTTTGCCGAAACCGACGCTACGGTGATGACGTCATCAAAGCTCAGCAAACTCGCCGTGGCACTTAGTCGCAAGCGCTCGAGCTCTTGGTTTACGTCGCTGTCCTTTTCGATGAAAAGATCCTGCCTTGGGATGTAGGCCTCGGGCTGATAATAATCGTAGTAGCTGATGAAATACTCGACGTGATTTTGCGGGAAAAAGCCCTTAAATTCGCTATAAAGCTGCGCCGCGAGGGATTTATTATGCGTCATTACGAGCGCGGGAATTCCGAGGCGCTTGATGATATTTGCCATAGTAAATGTTTTGCCAGAGCCCGTAACGCCGAGAAGAGTTTGGTATTTGTTGCCGCTTTTAAAGCCCGCGACGATGCCTTCGATCGCTTTTTCTTGATCCTCGCTCGGAGAGAATTTGCTCTCGATTTTAAAATTTTGCAAAATTTTTCCTTTTTTAAAGCCAAAATTGGGTAATATTTTCATTTAAATTATATCAGAAAAGGCGAAATAATGGAATCAATCTTTGACGAAGAGAAAAAGGTCGAGGGCTTAAGCAATAAAGTAGCTGAGCTGATTAGACGATACACCGAGGCTAGGGACGAAAACGAAAAGCTACGCACTGAGCTAGCTACGGTCAAGGCGCAAAACGAGGCCTTGGGAATGCAGCTTGGCACGCTTGAAAACGATCTGGCATATCGCAAGATGAGCGATGAGGATCTAAGCAAGCAGATCGACGATATTTTGGCGGGCGACAATTTAGGCGAGAAATGAAAGAAATTTCAGTTCAGCTGACGAGTAAGTCTTTGACGAAAAAATACGCGATAAGCCTGGATGATGACTTTGCGAAGGTCTTCGGTAGGGACTGGCGGATTTTAACTCGCGGCAGCGATCATCTGGATGCGGGCGAATTACTTGAAGCCTATATCCAAAAAAGCTATGAAAATTTCATGCTTAATAAAAAAATAGATGCCTTGGTAAAGGACATCGACGAAGGAGTAAAATGATGAAAATGAGAAAAGGTGCGGCAGTAGGCGGCGGTGTAAGCGGGATAATATTTTTAGCTATTATAATCTTCGTGATAGTAAAGATCGTGATGCCGAAACTTACCGGCGCTAAGGATGAGGTTTTAGTAAAAGCCTACGCAGTCGAGCTTGAAGGCGTATTTAAAGATATACAGCGCGATTACTTAAATCAAGGAAATTTTCGCGAGCTAAAGAGCATGACGGGCTCCAGACAGTTTAATGATAGCGATCTAGAAAAAACCGTCACTTTAAATCAATCCTTTGATTACGGAGTAGGACCGAAACTCAAAAACGATATGATCTTTTGCGCGACGATCACCTTGCGTCAAGATAGTGATGGATATTTTTTCGAGACCTCGAATATCAATCGCAACAGAGAGCGCTGCGAAGCATTTCATAAAGATACGACTTATATGAAGCTAAATGGCTTTAGGATAGGCAAATAATTTTTAAAATTTAATCGCGCGACTGCTATGGATTCGTAAAGCATACGCGCGACATAAGCGCGATAGTGCTAGTGAAGTGCGATAAGCCGTACATCGCTCGCACCTCGTGCCAAAAACATGTTAAGATTTCAAGAATTACATCTTTATAAACATTTTTTCTAAAATTTATGCTTTAAAATTGGCATTTTGCATTTGTATTGACAGCTTATTGGCTAAATTTTAATCATATTTTAGTTTTTAATTTATATCGGTCGTGATTTATGCCATTGCGGTTAAATTTATGAGATGGGTGCTTTGAAGCTATGCCCCTCGCGTGACAGCGATGAGAGCTGTGGCTGGATCTGCAAAAGCGCCTTATAAAACAAGCGTATTAAAGCAAAATATCAAGATCATCTTAAATTTATGAAATTCGCACCCCGAAAATGCGCAGAATTTCATCGGCGCGGGCTTGGGCGTGAGTTTTAAAATCTCTCATAGAATTTTATCGCCTATCGCCGATTTGATCCATCTACGCAAATAATCTAGCTGTTGCGGTGTATGGAACCAATGCTCTCCGTTTTTCATAACGCTTAGGTCACAGTCGAACTTCTGCGCGAAATTTCTAACGATGCAAAGAGGCGTCATATCGTCGTTTTCTGCATATAGAATTCTGCTGGGCGTTTCCCACTTAGTGATCGGATTGTTCAAAACAAAACTCCAATATTCCCAAAAAAGCGGTTGCCAGACAGGGGTCAAAATCATCCGCTCTTGCTTCAATCGCTCCTCGCTGACGCCAGCCCTACACATAATATTTGAAATAACGTATTTCATATCAAGTATCGGCGAGACGAAGAGGCAGTCGCTAAGCTTTTCGTCGCGGAAGCTTTGCAGGCCGAGCCATGCCCCTAGGCTAATGGCGAATAGCACGACCTCGTCCCAGCGCTTCTTTGCATACGATAAAATTTCGCGAAATTCCAAAATAGCGCGCCGCAGATCATAAAAAATAGACTCGCAAGAAGCGGGCTCGTGCCGCCTCTGTCCGTGCTCGGACAAATCAAAGCTAATTACCTGCCAGCCTTGCTCGCAAACGACGGAAGCCAAAAGTTCCGCATCATCTTTGCTTCCGCCTTGCCCGTGAGCGTAGATATAAACCTTTTTCGAGCGGCTCCCCCAAATTGTGGCGGGAACGCCACGTATCTCAATTGCGCTCTTTTGCATTTTTCGTTCCTTTAATTTTTTTGCGCCGCTTACCCGCATTTTGCGGCAATGCTACAAGCAAAACCATAAATATTGCTGGATTTAATAGCACGCCCTGCTAGACTGCCTGCGATTAGCGATAAATTTTAAAATTTTACGCACTAGCTGCGCCTACCGCTTTGTTTTAAAATTTAGCCGCATGAAATTTCAGGCGGCATAATTTTGATTCTTGCAGCGCAATTAAATTTTTATGTCTTAGAATTTTGCAAGTTGCGAAATTTAAAATTTAAGACCACGCAAATTTTATCGCGACTCGTGAAATTTTAAAATTTTACGTTTGCTTTATTTGCAGGCTGCGCGGATAAATACCGCTTAAATTTTAAATTCCAAGCGGGCTCGTGCCTCAGAAGTTAAAATTTGCGCTAATTCATAAGCCCCGCTCAAGATACGGTTTTTAAAATTTCGGTGCTTGATAGCGCCCGCAATCGCGCTGTGTTTGCTGCGATCCCCCCCAAAAAAAGCTTAAAAAATCAATCCTGTGGCGCCGAGCTTGACCCCTAAAGAGATAACTATCAAAACCCCAAGTCCCGCAAAAAAGCCCGCCAGCACGTCATCTAGCATCACGCCGAGCCCGCCCGGCACGTCGCGATCCACGCGCCCGATGATTGAGGGTTTGCGGATATCAAACGCCCTGAAAAATAGCAGCGCCAAAATCATCGCGACGATCGATATCCTGCTGTTCTCAAAGCCCGCGATCAGCTCCCGCAGCGGCAGCGAAAAGATCTCGCCTACGGGCGCGGCGACGCACATCGCGATCCACACCCCCACGACCTCGTCGATGACGATCTCGCTGTTATCGTGCGCGCCTACCCGCCTTTCGTAATCGCCTACGATCTTAAGCGAGACGAAAAAGACGAGAGCGGCGCACAAAAACAGCGTCACCTCGCCCGCTAGCATCAAAATCGCAAGACCTACTATCCAGCCTGCGATGCTGCCCCAGGTGCCGGGCGCGGGCTTTAGCAGCCCCGCGCCGAAAAATGTAACGAAAATTTTATCCATAATTGTCCTTTTAAATTTTGCTTTTTAAAATTTTACCGCTTATTTTAATTAGGGCATTCTCTCACGCGCAAAAATTTTAAATTTCGTTCGTGCATGTAGAATTAATTTGCCCGCCTACACGAAATTAATTCTACTTGCTCGCTAATGTAGGAATTTTAAAATTCTACTCATTTGCGTAAAAATTTTAAAATTTTACTCGCCTGCGCGGAGTTTTCAAACCCGTCCGCAAACGCACGGCATTTTGCGCGAGCGGCAGTCGTTGTGCCTCGCCCAAATTTATGCGCCGCGGCTTACTGCAACCGCCTAGCTTTTTAAATTTAAGCTCACTCGTCGAAAGCTTAAATTTTAGATCCGCCGCACTGCTAATTACGCATATGCCGCGCCTTAAAATTTTAAATCCGCTTCGCCGCATGATTTTATTGCGTCGTTATAAATTTGCTACGTAGCCGAAGCTTTAAAATTTAAAGCTCGTTTTACCGCACCGTTTGTTTTAAAAATTTAGCTTCGTCGCGCCACAAAATTTTACGCCAAATCTGCGTCCGCCGCTCTTTATTCTATAAAATTCCGCGCAGTTTATTCTTTCCACACTATGGAATTTTACTTTACGTCTAGCTGCCGTAAATTCTAACGTCGCGAAATTTTACCCTCTGCCTAGCTTCCGCAAATTCCACGTCATTTTTTAAGTTGCGCCTTCAAACGCTACGTCTTTAGCGCGCTGGTTTGATACAGTTGCATCAGCTGCTCGTAAAACTCGCTCTCGCCGTGGCTCTGCAAGATCCCGCTGTTTGGAAAAAGCTCGTCGTAGAGCTTTTGCAGATCTGAAAACCGCGCGGGAAAAAGCTCGCTTAAAATCATCGCCGAGATCTCTTTACGCATAAAAATCGCGGGCGGCAAGATCCCCACGCGCAGCAGAGCTTTGAGATTTTGAGTGCGGTAATGCACGTGATGATGAGCGCCGTGAGGGCAGTTTTTGGTGCTTACGAGCACCTTGCACTTCTCGCAATAGACGTATTCTGGCATAAGCAAAATCTCGATATCGCCGCGCCTTTGATACTCGTCCAGCACCGAATGCACGCCGCCACCTTCGAAAAATAGCTCCATATTTGCGTGATTTTGCCCAAAAATTATTTTGTTTATACCTAAATTTTTCGCAATCGCGCATTGCAGGGCGGGCTTGTCGTCAAAAATCGCAAGCGAGCCCAGATCGATCATCATGGCGCGTTGCGCGACCAAAAAATTTTGCAGCAAATAGCTCAGCGTTTTTTTGCGTAGTTCGTAGGGCAGGGCATCCGCGCTGTTCGTGCCGGTTAAAAAAATCACCACGAAATCCGCCTTATCGATCATATGCCTAATCAGCCGCTCATGCACGCGGTGGATCGGATCGGCGCAGGTAAAAAACGCTGAAATTTTAGGCGCGGCAAGCGAGCTTGCGACTTTTTTTATGCGCGCGATTTGCTCTGCAAGACCATTTTTTAGCAGCGTGATGCGCCCCTGCACCGCAGTTTGCTCTGCGTATGCGTTTTGAAACACCGAGTCTGCGATCTCGCTTGCGCTTGGGGCATAAACGTCGCTAACGTCTATGCGCGCGGCAAGCTCACAAGAAGCGGGATTTACAGTAGAATTTTTAATGAAATTTTCGGTGGAATTTGAAATAAAATTTCCCGCCGAATTTGCTATGGATTTTGCATCTGTGCTGCAAACGCGATTGAGTGCGGAATTTTCGGCAAAGCTCTGCGCGGAATTTACCGCAGAATTTTCACTGGAGCTTTTCTCCGAATCCAAAGCGGCGTTGTTTGCAGATTTTACATCTGTGCTGCGAGTAAAAGTTTGATCATAGCACGCAGCAAGACTTTCTATATGGTCTAAGCCCTCGCTTGTGGCGTTTATAGCGCTTTGCGCACTTGCAGTGCGCGCGAAATCCGTGCCGCTTTTCGCAAAATTCTGCTCGTTTTGCGCCGTGGCAGAAACTCCATCCTGCAAGTTGCGCGATTCTTTAGCTAGCAAATACGCACCACTTTCGCCGCTAAGCAAATTTTTGGTGCGTTCGGCTATGCCGTCCTTGCGGAGATAAAGCTCTAAAATATCGCCCTTTTTTGCGTCCGCGCAGGAAAAAACGAAATTTATGCCGCATACGCTTAGCTTACTTGGGCGCAGTAGCTCGCAGCTCTTGCCGAAAGCGCCGTTTGCGAGCAGGCTCAAGACGTTTAGGTCGGAGCGCGAGATCACTATCTTGCGGATTTGCGTTGCGCTATTATTTGCGCCTTTGCTCTCGCTTCCGGCTTGCTCTGCTTTTAAATTTCTTGCCGCGCCCTTAGCTCGCGCCTCATCTTTTCTGGCATTACTAGCTTTTGACATTTTTAAATTCCGCATCGTTTTTAAATCACGCTTTGCTTTTGAATTTTGTCTTGCTTTTGAGTTCTGCGATGCTTTTAAATTTTGCTTTGCCTTTAAATTTAGCGCCGCATCGCTCGAAGCTTTTGTAGCGTTTAGAGTTTTTATGCCGCTTAAAATTCCTTCACTTTCAAGCGGTTTTATTTCGTGCAAATTGTCCGCATCGCACGAAATTTCTGTCTTGCCTGCGATCCGTACCGGATGCGCGCGGCTATTTTTTTCTTGCGATGCCATATTTTTTCCTTTTCTCCCAAAGCGATTTTCGAGAAATCCCAAGTGCCGCCGCCAGATCGGAGTCGAAATACTCGTCTTGGTGCGCTACGATCGTGAGCTTTACGTATTCTTCGATGCTTAAAATTTCACTGCGTTCTTTGCTGCTGCCAAGCGTAATTTCGTCGCTAAAGCCCTTTTGTGCGCCGATGGATCCGACGATTACACGCATGGATTTGGTTTTGCTTATAAATTTTTCCTTCTGCGCGCCGCTTAGGCTATCAAAATCTAGTGCGTAAAAAATCTCCGCGCCGCGTTCTAGCGGCTCAGGGCTTTGCGCGGATAGAATTTTAAGGCGCGATTTTAGCGCGAGTGCGATCTTAAATACCGCCGCAGCTCGCGCTGCCGCATCGCCGCGCAAAAGAAGCGGGAATTTTATCTGCGCTAAACGCGCGGGCGGTATTTCGCACGAAAGAGAGATCTCTTTAAGCAACGCTTCGTAGGCTTCGTTTTGCGATTTTAGCGAGCGAAACTGCGCGTAATGCTCGATCTTTTTGATGAGCTCCTCTATCATAAATGGCTTTTGGATATAATCCGTAGCGCCCGCTTTTACGGGGTTTAGCACCGTTTCGCTATCGACGTAAGCGACCATTAAAATTATGATCGAGCGCCTAAATTTCTCGATCAGCGGATAAAAGCTCGCGCCGCTCCAGCTCGTAGAAAGTAACACCGCCTCAAACTCCTCCGTAAGGCCCGCCGCGACCGCCAAACTCGCCGCGTTAGTGCATTCATGCCCAAGCGCGCCAAGCTTGTTTGCGATACTTTGAGCAAGATAGCTTTCGCTCTCGATTATTAAAATTTTCATACGTCCTACGCCTTTGCTGCATGCTTTTGCCAGTCGTAAAATTTCAAATTTACCGCAGCCTGCGCGGCGATGCCCTCGCTTCTGCCCGTAAATCCCAGCCCTTCGGTAGTAGTCGCTTTGACATTGACGCGCGCGCAGTTTAAAATTTCGCTTAAGACCTCTTGCATCTGCGCTTTGTAAGCGCCGATCTTTGGGCGTTGTGCGATGATCGTAATATCGGCATTTACGAGCTCGTAGCCGTAGCCTCTGACGCGCCGCATTACCTTTCGTAACAGTTCCTTGCTATCCGCACCTTTAAATTTGACGTCGCTATCGGGGAACAGCTCGCCGATGTCGCCCAGCATCGCCGCGCCGCAAATAGCGTCGATTAGGGCGTGGATCGCTACGTCGCCGTCGCTGTGCGCGATCAGTGCGAACTCGCATGGAATTTGCACGCCGCCAAGCACGATGCCCGCGCCTTTTTCAAGCGCATGCACGTCGTAACCCGTACCGCAAAAAATATCGCGCGAGCAGGGTTTTAAATTTAGCGCCGCTAGATCGCTTACGCGCGTGATCTTAAGCGCGCCCGCTTCGCCTTTTATAAATTCCAACTGCCCGCCCGTGCTACCGACTGCCGCGCTATCGTCGGTAAAAATTTCGCTTCCTTCAAGCGCCTTTTTAAGTAGCGCCGTGCGCGAAAGCTGCGGCGTTTGGATGAGGCGCAGCTCCTCCCGCTTTACTACGTTCTCGCCGAGGTAGGTCGTGTCGTTTACGCCAAGATAGGGGCTGATACAGTCCGCACCGCCTAAATTTCGTATCAGCGAGGAGATTAGCCCTGGCGAAATTTGCGCGCGCGCCACGTCGCTTACGAGCACGAGCTCGCTCTCTACGAGCTTTAGCGCGTTTTTTAGCGAGCTTTGGCGATTTGCACCGCCTGGGACGAAGTGAAATTTTAAATTTGCAGAGCCGCATTCATCTACGCCGCATCCGACTTGAGCTTTAAAATTTTCCGCGCTCCGCGGCTTGCTTGCGTCGTTTAGATCGTCTGCGCCGCATTCGATCCCGCCCCGCTTTCTTTGAAATTTATACTCGCTCGTGCCGCGCTCCGCGCTTTCGCCGCGCGCTGAGGCCAAACTGCACGCATAGAGGCGCTCGCAATAGCTCACGTCCTCCTCGTTTACGGCGATTATGATTTTTTTAAATGGGTGCGCCCGCGCAATGCTCTGCGCGACGTATTGCCAAAGCGGCAGCTCGCCCACGCGCAACCACTGCTTTTTGACGCCCAGCTCAAACCTGCTCGAATCGCCCGCGGCGAGCAAAATCAGCGATATATCTTTCAAATTGTATCCTTGAAATTTTGTTACGAAATTATACGTATTAAAAATGAAAGCAAAATTAATCGCGGCTTGCGCGCTGAAATATCTTAAGCTTAGGCGTAAATTTACAAGGCGCGGCGGTAAAATTTCATCCTGCGTTACGAAAATAAACGGCAAAAGAAAAGTAAGGATTAATGAAATTTGTTATATTATACGCGCATTTTTAAGTAAGCGAGGCGAAAATGACCGAAAGCTGCGTATCGCAGATCTATTTTGCAAAAAGAGGCGAAGTGACGCCGCAGATGAGAGAGGTCGCGCAAAGCGAGCGCATGAACGAGCGGGCCTTGTGCGATCTCATCGCGCAAGGAAGAGCGATCATCCCCGCAAACGTTAATCACAAAAGCTTAAAGCCTATCGGTATCGGGCGCGCGCTGCGGTGCAAGATCAACGCCAACATCGGCTCTTCAGGCACGACGAGTGATATTGAGGGCGAGCTGGAAAAGCTTGAGGTCTGCTTAAAGTACGGCGCCGATACGGTGATGGATCTAAGCACGGGCGGCGATCTGGACGAGATCCGCGCCGCGATAATCGAGCGCTCGCCCGTACCCATAGGCACGGTGCCGATCTATCAGATGATGTATGAGCTGGGCGATATTAAAAATTTAAAAACGAGCGCTATTCTTAGCACGATCGAGAAGCAGGCGCGGCAGGGAGTGGATTATTTCACGATCCATGCGGGCTTTAAGCTCGAGTTTATGCCGCTGCTGTCCCGTCGCAAGATGGGTATCGTAAGCAGGGGCGGCTCGCTGATAGCGTCGTGGATGATGAAATTTCATAAGCAAAACCCCTTTTACGAAGCGTTTGATGAAATTTGCGATATCTGCGCCGCTTACGACGTATCGCTATCTCTGGGCGACGGCTTGCGCCCGGGCTGTTTATACGACGCGACCGATAGGGCGCAGCTTAGCGAGCTTGAAATTTTAGGCGAGCTAGCCCTGCGCGCGAATGAAAAAAACGTGCAGGTGATGATCGAGGGGCCGGGACACATTCCGTTTAACGAGATCGAGCTTAATATGCAGTTAGAGCGCAAGCTCTGCCGCGACGCGCCGTTTTACGTGCTGGGGCCGCTTCCGACCGACATCGGCGCGGGCTACGATCACATCAGCAGCGCTATCGGCGGGACGATGGCTGCGTATTGCGGCGCCAGCATGCTCTGCTACGTAACGCCCAAGGAGCATCTAGGCCTTCCTAATGCAAAAGACGTCAGAGAGGGCATCATCGCGCATAAGATCGCCGCTCACGCCGCAGACGTCGCGCTAGGCAAAGCGGGCGCGATAGAGCGCGATCACGCGATGAGCGATGCGAGATATGGTTTTGATTGGAACAGGCAGTTTGAGCTTAGCTTCGATCCAGATCATGCGCGCGAGCTGCATGATGAGAGCCTGGGCGATGAAATTTACAAGGGCGCGGAGTTTTGCTCGATGTGCGGGCCGAAATTTTGCGCATATAAAATCAGTAGAAATTTAACCGAAAATAAGGAGAAGGAATGAGTAAAGACGAAGTCTTAAATTTGCTTAAAAGCGTGATCTATCCGGGCTTTTCTAAAAGCATCGTGGATTTTGGATTTGTAAAAGAGGTCGAGATCGGCGATAGAATTTTCGTAGGGATCGAAATCCCCAGCGCCAAGCCTGAGATCGCCGCAGAGCTCAGATCGGCGGTGCAAAAGGTGCTAGGGGCGGACGTGGAAATTTTAATCAAACAGCCCAAGATCGCCGAGGAAAAGAGTAACTCTCGCAGCGGCAAAAATATCGCGCCGCAGATCAAGCATTTCGTGATGATTAGCAGCGGCAAAGGCGGCGTAGGCAAGAGTACGACGACGCTAAATTTAGCCATCAGCACGGCAAAGCTCGGCAAGAGAGTGGGGATTTTGGATGCCGATATTTACGGACCGAATTTGCCGCGAATGCTGGGAGAAGATAAGACGCAAGCAAGCGTCGTGGGGCAGAAGCTAAAGCCGATCTTAAGCCACGGCGTGGAGATGATGAGCATGGGCGTGCTGATGGAGGAGGGCGCGAGCCTCATCTGGCGCGGCTCGATGATAATGAAGGCGATCGAGCAGCTGCTAAAAGACGTGGCGTGGAGCGATCTGGACGTGCTGTTTTTGGATATGCCTCCGGGTACGGGCGACGCGCAGCTTACGCTCGCTCAGAGCGTGCCGGTGACGGCGGGCGTGTGCGTTACGACGCCGCAGACGGTCGCGCTGGACGACAGCGCGCGCGGGCTTGATATGTTTGAAAAGCTCCACATCCCGATCGCAGGCCTTATCGAGAATATGAGCGGCTTCATCTGCCCCGATAACGGCAAGGAGTACGACATCTTCGGTCGCGGCGGCGCGCAAAAGCTGGCGCAGCGATACAACACCGAAGTAATCGGCGAGATTCCGATCGAGATCGCTATTCGCGAGGGCGGCGACAGCGGCAAGCCGGTGAGCTTCTATGCGCCCGATTCTTTGAGCGCAAAGCGCTACGAGCAGGCGGCGCGCAAGCTGTGGGAAAAGATCGAGAAGATCGATCGCGAGGAGCTCGCGGACAACTCCGCAATCCAGCCGGTGATGGACGGCAAGAGCGCCTGCTCGAATTAGGGCTTTGGCGAGCGCGGCGTTAAATTTTGCGCGGAATTTCTCGTAAATTTTGCAGATTAAAATTCAACGCGGAATTTAATAGTTTGGAATTTTACGTCGAATTTCGCTGCAAATTTTATAATGCTCGCAAAATTTCACGCGGGTTTCGCGGCTATGAATTCTGCACCGAATTTTGTAGCTCGGAGTTCCTGGCACAAATTCCGCTATGAAATTTTGTAGCGATTTTACGGCGAAATTTTACGGCGTCAGTAAAATTTTTGTGTATAGAATTTCGTGCGGAGTTTCGTAGCACGGGATTTCATACTAAATTTTAGAGCTTGAAATTCCGCTTTGATTTTGAGCAAATTTATAGCGCTCACAAAATTTGGGCAGACGAAATTTCGTAGTTTGAAATTTCGAGCTAGAATTTTACCCAAGCTCCGTTGCATGAGGTTTTGGATAAAATTCTAAGCGCAGAATTTAACGGCGAAAATTAAATTCCAAACGCGCAATTCAGCGAGGTAAAATTTGCCGTAGAATTCCGCCTTGGAGTTTTAAATGTAAAATTTTAAGCATAAAGCTTTGCCGCAGAATTTTAAAATGTGAAATTTTATCGCTAAAGTTTTGTTTTAAAATTTTAAGATGGGGCTTTAATATGAATTTTAGGCTTGAAATTTTATCGCGCCTAGCTTTTTAGCGGTAGCCGTAGCATTGCACTGGTTTAAATTTTATTTCGCCGGGCTTTGTGGCGGTGGAGCTTATCTGCGAAAGCCTCTGCTAAGCTTATTTAGAGTGGAATTTTACGTAGCGGTCGCGGCAAGGAAGTTTCTCGCGTAGCTGAAATTTAAGCAGCTGAAATTTAATTCGTATAGGCTGTGGAGCTAAGGCGGCAAAATCCCTAAGCCTAGGGCTTTTAGGTTTAGGGATTTTACTTTTATACGAAATAAGAAAGGTCGGTAATGAGGTTTTTGATTATTTTGGTGCTTGCATTTGCGGCGTTCGCGCAAGAGAGCAATATGCAAAAATGGGCGAAAGAGATTACCGCGGACGCGCAGATCCCGCAGGATAAGTTTTTGGCGTTTTATCTGAATAAAGATGAGCCTAAGAAAGTGGTTTTCTCTGAAAATGTCGATCGCATCAGCGTCAATTACGAAGGAAATTCTTTCCATGAAATTCCATCTCCAAATCTTATGGCGTATTGGGTCGGCGAGTTTAATTTCGACGCAGATGTCGAAAAGATGGTGCTAGGAGATTACGGCTGGTCTACGCTGGTAATCGCCGTAGACGGCACGGACGTGCTGGGCGGGACGTCGAGCAATCAAAAGCGCCCGCTTACGTATAAATTTAGCAAGGGCAAGCACAAGATCGAAGCGTGGTTTTTAAATGATGCGCATTCTAGCGAGCTTTTCGTAGATTTTAAAGATGTAGAGCCCTTTTATCGTCAAAAGGACGCCGTAGCCAAGATCCCTGCGGATAAGGACTACGATCTCTGGCTCGGCGCGATCTACGAAAGCGCGCAGATGAATAATCGCGTCAAGCTAAATTTAGCCAAATCCGCTAAGCCCATAGTGCTGCTGCTTAGCTCATATCGCGCCGTGGAGTGGGAGATCTCAAATCCGCAAAAGAATGAAATTCTAGCCGTGTTAATTTACAACCCCATAAGTAGTGTCCGTGGCGTAAGCGGTGCGCTCTACGTCGAGGACTACAGATACACAGAGGCTGCGGATGGGCTTAAATGCGAGTGTATCTCGGGCAATGTCTTTCACTGCGACGGCAGCGAGATTTATGATATGAACGGGCGCGTAAACGGGATATTTGGCAGAGGCCTGGGGGCATTTGCCGGCAAGCACGCCGTAAATTCCTTAGATTTGCCGGGGCTTGTTATTACTCCAAAAATTTTAGACGAAAGTAAAGCTCGCCTACTCTCGGTAGAAGCCGACCGCAAGAAATGCGAAAGCACACCGATGGATGATGTGTTTAGGTAGGATGAAATTTAAAATTTGGAGGAAAAAATGAGTAATAAAGATAAAAGCAAGATTGAGCCTTTAAGTACTTCTGAGAGCAATAAGTTAGAAGGTAAAACTGATTTAAAAAATGTTTCAGATAAAAGTGACTTAGTAGAAAAGAGAGTAATGCGAATGTTTAAAGTATGTTCTTTGATAACATCCATATTTGCAGTAATCGGTATTATTACATTTATTTTTTCGTATATGCGATATTACGGATTTTTTACATACGAAGTATTTAGTGCGAATCATATTTTGTTATTTGCTTTTTTTACATTATTAATTTTTCTAACTATTTTAGCATTATACGGTTCGACTATAATGTATCTATATTATAGTTTAAGTAAAGATAAGTATAGCGAAATAAGTAAAAAATTCTTTGTGATATTGGCGACGCTCGTTTTTTTTGCAATGATGATAACTCTGTGCTACACTACAAATCAAGAAAATATTCTTATACGTTTTGTATATATAAGTAACTGGATAGTAGGTATAATATTATTTATATCGTTAATAGCGTATCCTCGTATTCGTAAGTTTTATAATTATATAAAAGACAAAAATCTCTGTATTCGTAAGTTTTATAATTATATAAAAGATAAAAATCTCTTTAAAAAAGTATTAAGATGGTTATCAAAATTCATATTTGAACCTATATCTAAGATTGAAAAAGATGGGAGAATTTGGTTTATAGCTACTGTTTTTGGTCTTATTGTTGTAGGATATATGATGTTATTAATATCTTATCAAAATGTTTTTGTAAGTACCTATAGCGGTTTTTTAAAATTTTGTGGTTTGGCTGATGATAGTATCGAAATATATCTGAAAAATGAAAATAGATCCGTTCGCGGTAAGTTAATTTTCGATGACGGTAAATACGCTTATGTGGAATTTAATCGCACGGATAGCAATTGCGGCGGTATCGGCGTCGCCTGCGAGCAAATAATAAGAAAGAAAGTCCCTAGCGAGGATGTGAGTATTTTTGTTTCGCCGGAGCAACAGCAAGATAAGAAGTCCGCAGCAAAACTACAAGAAACCAAACAATCTAAAGCAAAATAATCAAGAATTTAAAAGCGCGTGTTTTCGCTTTTAAATTCCATTCATGCGCATTTTCAAATCCCCTTTTAAATTAAATTTAGCTATACTCCCGCGCAATTTTGCGATTAAGGATTAAATATGAAAGAGATTAAAAGCCTAAGCGAGCTGCGAGCTTTTGCAGATAAAGTTCGCGCCGAAAAGGGCTATCGCGATCCGATGATGTGGGCGGTCGGGCGCGTATTTAAGGGACGCGCGGAGGGGCACAAAAGCCTAAGCGTAAATTACGCGCACGTAAATTTTAAAGATGGGCTAACAAGCGCAACAGTGCTAATCCATGCTCTAACCGAATGCGACGAGGTCGTGGATTTTAGCGGTAGTGAGTGCGTCCTTCCGCTAACGCACAAAGCCCTAAAAAAGGCGATCGAGGTTTTAAAATTTCTACAGCCAGACGCCAAAGAGGGCGCACACAAAAATCTGCAGGTGCTGCTTGCGGTTAAAGAGGCGATGAAATCGGACGAGCACGCAAGCTTTTGCGCTAGCTTCATCTTCGAGGATGCCGCGCCAAAAAGCGTCGAGAGCATCTATCTCAAGCTTTACGCGCTTTCGCTAAATCTCTGCGAGCTGCGCACGCTCAATCTAGATGGCGCATTTAGCGTGCTTCCGAATGTCGCGTGGGACGAAAACGCCCGTCCGATCGAGCTTTGGTGGCTGCGAGAAAACGAAATCTCTTTAAAAATGCAGGGCCGCTATCCGCGCATCATCAGCGTCGATAAATTTCCGCGCTACCTAAGCCACGTCGTACCGCCGCAAAACGTGCGGATTTTAGATGACGCGAAAGTGCGTTTGGGTGCGCATATCGCCGCAGGTACGACCGTGATGCCGGGTGCTGCGTATGTAAATTTCAACGCAGGCACGACCGGCAGCGTTATGATCGAGGGGCGCGTCAGTAGCTCGGTCGTCGTGGGCGAGGGCAGCGATATAGGCGGCGGCGCGTCGATTTTGGGTGTATTAAGCGGCACTAACGGCAATGCCGTGAGCATCGGCAAGCACTGCTTGCTGGGCGCAAACTCCGTAACGGGCATTCCGCTGGGCGACCGCTGC
Source organism: uncultured Campylobacter sp. (assembly GCF_963518785.1). Classification (NCBI taxonomy): domain Bacteria; kingdom Pseudomonadati; phylum Campylobacterota; class Epsilonproteobacteria; order Campylobacterales; family Campylobacteraceae; genus Campylobacter; species uncultured Campylobacter sp. Next base: position 90,194 of record NZ_CAUQKJ010000008.1, on the reverse strand, counting down.
ATCGTGGATGCCGGTATCGCGGTACTTGAGGGCACGAAGGTTTTTATCGCGCAAAAGGATCGCGAGGCGCTAGCAGCGCTAAATGCGGGCTTTGCATTTGATCGCGAAATTTATAAAGGGCTTGAGCTTGCCGGGCTTAGCGGTCTGCACTTCCGACAAAACAGCCAAAGCGGGCAGATTACGGCAAGCGTTAGCAAGCGCGCGATCAAACTAAATGCGGAACTGCATTAAATTTTTAAATTTAAACGGCGGGCGCGGATTGGCTGGAGCTTTTTTAAGCTGCGTTAAATTTATAACTTAAACGGCGAGTTAAAAAAGATTTGGATGACCTCGCCTCACGTCGCTTTGAGCGAGCGCATATGATCCGTCGCAAAAATTTCCGCTCATAGAATTTCACGCGGAATTTAAAGAATTTTTGCCGCGATTTAAAAATTCCTAGCGGTGATTTGCGGAATTTATGCTACTAATTTAACGCAAGGAATTTTGGCGGCTCGCGGATTTTTGCCGCGCAGAGGGTTCTTAAATTTTAAAAATAGATTGAATTTAAAATTTTAATATGATAGATTTCAAATAAAATTAGGAGGTTAAAATGAAAAAATTTATACTCGCCCTGTTTGGCGTATTTATCTGCAGCGCGGCGCTTGCAAGCGATATAGACGCCGAGCGTTGCAAGGCTTTGGCAGACGCTGTAAATGGGCGCAGTCACCCAGAGACTGAAGATATAAAGTTGGGCGCGGCTACGTGCGAAGGCGATAAATTTATAGTTTCCATGACCCTAAAAAACGTAATTTGGGATAAAGTAGATCCTAAAATAAAGCAAAATTTTGAGAAAGTTTTGCGCGCCGATAGGCAAAAGGACGTTTGCGCGACGATGAAAGCGGGCGGTCTAAAACGCATAGGCGTGCGACAATTTCTGCAAAGCGGCGAAAAAATCGCCGATCTGACCTACACGCGCAGCGATTGCGGCTTAGAGTAAAATTTCAAAGGAGAGATAATGGAAGTGCCTCAAGCGGCGTATAGCAGAGATAAAATCATCATTCGCACCGGTGCGATCGGTATCGTTTCAAATGTAATTTTAGCGGCATTTAAGGGCGTCGTGGGGCTGATCTCAGGCTCGATCGCGATCGTACTTGATGCCGTAAATAACCTAAGCGACGCGCTTTCGTCCGTCATTACGATCGTGGGCGTGCATCTTGCTAGCAAGCAGCCCGATCGTGCGCACCCCTTCGGACACGGCAGGATCGAGTATCTAAGCGCGATCGTAATCGCCGTCATCATCCTCTACACCGGCGGCGTCTCGCTCGTCGAATCGATCAAAAAGATCATTCATCCGCAAGCGGCGAATTATAATGCGGTTTCTCTCGTCATCATCGCCGTAGCCGTCGCGGCGAAATTTAGCCTAGGGCTTTACACGCAAAAGACGGGCGAGCGCGTGAACTCGGACTCGCTCATCGCTAGCGGCGTGGACGCCAAATACGATGCGCTCGTATCGCTAGCCACCCTCGTAGCGGCTTTAATTTCGCTTATTTTCGGACTAAGTTTGGAAGCGTATCTGGGTGCGATAATTTCGGCTCTTTTGATCAAAACGGCGTATGAAATTCTACGCGATACCATCAGCAAGCTTTTGGGTTCGCGTCCGAGCCTGGAGCTGACGAATGAAATTTACGACGTCGTGCGCGGCTTTGAGGGCGTCATCGGCGCATACGATCTGATGTTTCATGACTACGGGCCCGATAAGATGGTCGGCAGCATCCACATCGAAGTCGCAGAGGACACGACCGCAGCGCAGATCGACGCTCTTACGCGCCGCATTCAAAACGCCGTTTTTGCGAAATTTAATATCATCCTGGATACCGTAGGAATTTACGCGTTTAACAGGAACGATCCGCGCGCCGCCGAGATCTACGAGCATATCAAGCAGATGGCGTTTTCGCATGAGTTCGTCTCGCAGATACATGGGTTTTATCTCGACGAGGAAAAGCGCTCGATCAGCTTCGACATTATCGTCGATTTCGCAGCGCCCGATATGGAGGCGACATTTCGCGCGGTCTGCAAACAGGTGCGCGCGGCGTATCCGAACTATACGCTCATCATCACTCGCGATAGCGATTACAGCGGTTAAAATTTAAATTACTCTAGCGGTTTAAATTTAACCGCGCCGGCTCGCACCCCTTCGGCGAAATTTCAGAATTTTAAGCTACAATAGGAAAAATTTATCGCGGTTTGCCGCGGCGTAAAAGATGCAATAAACCGCGAGATGAAATTTGCGCGCAAAACCCGGCAGAAGCCCGCGCGTAAGGCAACGCAAAGAGAAATTTAAAAGGAAAAATATGGTTGAAATCAAAGATCTAACGATGCGCTTCGGCAAACAGCTACTTTTTGAAAACGTAAATTTAAGCCTCGATAAGGGCAGGCGCTACGGTCTCATCGGTGCAAACGGCGCGGGCAAATCGACACTACTTAAAATTTTAAGCGGGCAGATCGAAGCAAGCAGCGGCGAAATTTTAATACAAAGCGGGCTTAAAATCGGCGTTTTGGGGCAGGATCAATTCGCCTTTGAAAGCTTCAGCGTCAAAGATGCCGTACTCTACGGAAACAAGCGCCTTTATGACGCCGTGCGCGAAAAGACGCAGCTTTACGAAGCGGGCGAGTTTAACGACGAGATAAACGAGCGCCTCGGCGAGCTTGAGATGATCTGCGCCGAGGAGGATCCCGCCTACGAGTACGAAACGCGGATCGAGAAAATTTTAAGCTCGCTGGGGCTGAACGACTTTGATAAAAAGATGAGTGAGATCGAGACGAGCGATAAATTTAAGGTTCTGCTCGCGCAGGTGCTCTTCCCGCGCCCCGACGTACTGTTTTTGGATGAACCTACGAACAACCTCGATATCGACGCTATTTCGTGGCTTGAGTTTGAGCTAAATCGCCACACTGGCACGCTCGTAGTCATCAGCCACGACCGCCACTTCTTAAACCGCGTCTGCACGGACATCCTCGACGTTGATTTTAGGCGGGTGCGCGAATTTAGCGGCAATTACGACGACTGGTTCATCGCGTCCAATCTCACCCTCAAACAGGCGCAGTTCGAGCGTGAGAAAAAGCTCAAAGAAAAGGCGGAGCTTGAAAAATTTATCGCTCGCTTTAGCGCCAACGCAAGCAAAGCCAAGCAGGCAACGAGCCGCCAAAAACAGCTCGACAAACTCGATCTTGGCGAGCTTGCGACCTCTTCGCGCAGGGAGCCTAGTATTTTATTTAAGCCCGCGCGTGAGATCGGCAATGAAATTTTAGAGTTAAGCGGCGTAGATATGAGCTTCGGCGAGATTGAAATTTTAAAAAATTTCAATCTCAAGCTCGCTCACGGCGATAAGATCGGCATCATCGGTCGAAACGGAGTGGGCAAAAGCACGCTTTGCAAGATCATCATGGGCGAGCTCGCGCCGCAGCGCGGCAAGGTTCACATGGGCGCCACGATCGAGCCTGGGTACTTCGCGCAGGATACGAATAATAAAATTTCAGGCGAGCTCAAGCTCTACGAATATCTACAAAGCCCGCAGAATAGGGATCTGGATGAAATTCGCAAATGCCTTGGGCGCATGCTTTTTAGTGGCGCGGAGCAGGAGAAAAGCGTGGGTAGCCTAAGCGGCGGCGAGAAGCACCGCGTGATGCTAAGCAAGCTAATGCTGCAACGCCCGAACCTGCTGGTGCTTGATGAGCCCAACAACCACCTCGATCTTGAGGCGATCATCGCGCTCGGCGAAGCGCTGTATAACTTCGCGGGATGCGCGATCTGCGTGAGCCATGACCGCGAGCTCATCGACGCGTTTGCAAATAGAATTTTGCACCTCAAAGGAGACGGTGAAATCGTTGATTTTAGGGGAACTTACGAGGAGTATCGCGAGAGCTTGGGGGCGAGCGATGATTAAGATCTGCGTAAACGGCGAGCCGCTACAGCTGGCGCAGGATATGAGCGTGAGCGAGTTTTTGCGCCGGCGCGGACATGATCTGCGCCTAGTAGCGCTCGAGCGCGACGGCGAAATTTTAAAAAAAGAGGCATGGGAGCGCACGCAGATCTCAAGCGGCAAAAAATATGAGATCGTCGAGTTCGTAGGCGGCGGCTGAGGTCGGAGCTTTGGGTTATGTTAAAAATTGCGGCAACCGAGGTTTAGATCCGCGCGGAAGTTGCCAAGGAGGCCGCTAAATTTTAATCGGCGTAGCGATATGGCGGCTGGGGCTTAAAATTTGCGCGCGCGTCGTTAAAATTTTAAGCGATACGGCGACATGGCGTAGCGACACGGCAGCGTTTGGATTTTTAAATTTTATTAGAAGGACAGGGCGGTCCGGCGCTTGCGGTGAGCCTTTAAATTTTGAAAGCGAGCTAGGCTGCGGCGGCCGAACGCAGGAGTTTTAAAATTCGCTCCGCGGCGATAGAGTTTAAATTTTATTTCGGCGGCGAAACGTTAATTTGCATCGCCAGCCGCGGCGGCTGGGTGTGGAGCTGTAAACCGCATCGGCGCCGTAGGCTTGAGTGTGGGGCATTAAAATTTACGCCGAAGTTGCGGGATTTGCGCGCAGGGTTTTTAAAATTTATCCCGAGATCTCTGCCGCTATGCACGCTGAGGCATATGCTGTGGCCCGTTTTTTCGTCGGTTGGGTTTGAAATTTTAAATTTAGCCGCAGCGCGAATTTGTTTGGGCGTTTAGCGGCTTTTAAATTCGGCGGATAGCTTTAGCGCTTCGCGACTTTAAATTTAACCGACAAGCGTGGATTAATGCGTTAAAATTTAACGGATTTAGCTTGCGTTGCGCGTTCTGTACGGAGCCACTACGACGCGCCGCCGTATTAGCCGAATGCAATGCGTGAGGCTAAAAATTACGCGTTAAAACCAGGAGGAAATTTGCGGATTAAAATCGCGTGCGATGCGCTCGGTGCGCCCCGCGCGCATCGCAACTCGTGCGAGCGTTTGCGCTGTGCGCCGCGACTGTGCCGCAATATCGCATAGATGCGTACCCAGTTCACATAGATATGAGGCGCCGCGCGTAAATCCAAATTTGCGCGATAAATTTAAACGGCAAAAAGATAAAATTTAGGATCAAAATGCAGATAAAACTAAACGGCAAAGCTTACGAAACAGCCGCGAGCGATCTTGAGGGGCTGAAGCGCGAGACGAAATTTAACGGCGAGATCGCCGTGATAAACGGCTATGCGAGCACGCAAAACTGCGAGCTGAAGGCGGGCGATGAGCTCTTTTTGCTCTCGCGCGGCGCGTCGCTATCGCCGCAGGAGCTTCGCGAGCTGATGCTTGCTCGCAATGCCCCCGCCGTAAACGAGGCGCTGCAAGGCTCGCGTGTGGCGATATGCGGGCTCGGCGGGCTCGGCTCAAACGTCGCGATCCTGCTTGCGCGCGCAGGCGTGGGCGAGCTTTTTTTGATCGACTTCGACGTCGTCGAGCCGACCAACCTGAACCGCCAGCAGTACGAGATCGGCGATCTCTACAAGCCCAAGACGGTCGCTTTGCGCGAAAAAATCGCGCGCATAAACCCGTTCGTGCGCGTACGAACCTTAAACGAGCAACTTACCGCGCAAAACGTAGCTGAAATTTTAAAAAACGAGCGTATAATTTGCGAGTGCTTCGACGACGCGGCGGCGAAATCGATGCTTTTCGACGCGCTCGGCGGCACGGATCGCTTTTTGATCTGCGCTAGTGGTATGGCGGGCAGCGGCGATGCCAACGAGATCCGCACGACGCGGCTCGGTAAAAACGTCTTCGTCTGCGGCGACCGCAAAAGCGCCGCGGCTCAGGGTGTGGGGCTGCTCGCGCCGCGCGTGGCGATCTGCGCCGCACATCAGGCAAACGTCGCGCTTAGGCTGATTTTGGGCGAGGAGGGCTAGGTTCGGCCACTAATCGCGCGCCTGCATTTCTAAATTTACGCGCCTTTGTGCATTGCCGCTAAATTTAGCTTTGCGCGATTGTTTTGAGAAGCAGGCGAGCGTTTCGGCGGGTATACAGCGTGTTTAAAAGCGGTGTAAAATTTTACCGCGCGCCACGTAAATTTAGCCGCGATATGCAAATTTAAACGACGAAATTTAAACCATTTGCCGCGCGCAGCTCGCGGATAAGTAAAATTTTAAAATTTATTCGGCGCGAGCAAGCTGCTTTTGAACGTAGGATTTAAAATTTCGTGCAGCAAAGCTAGCCACAGTCTGCGCGTTAAATTTTAAAATTTTTTTGTGTCGTGGCTAAAATTTGACGGAAAATTTTAGGTTTCGATGCGGCGTCCGTGTAGCACATAAAACGGCGGATAGAAGCAGGGCGCACAATCTGCGCCGTATGTGAAAACAAAATTTAAACTAAAGAGGATAGAATGGACGATAAACTGATCTTAGGCGGCAGGGAGTTTAGCTCGCGCCTTATAATGGGCTCTGGCAAGTTCGATCACGCGATGATAGATGCCTGCGTGCGGCACGCGGGCTGCGAGATCGTCACGCTTGCGCTGCGCCGCGTAAACGAAAGCAAGAGCCGCAATATCTTGGATTTCATCCCCAGCGGCGTCACGCTACTGCCGAATACCAGCGGCGCACGAAATGCCGAGGAGGCGCTGCGGATCGCACGGCTCGCGCGCGAGCTTGGCTGCGGCGACTTCGTAAAGATCGAGATCATAGGCGAGAGCAAATACCTTCTGCCCGACAACGCCGAGACGATCAAAGCCTGCGAGGCCCTGGCACGCGAGGATTTCGTGCCGCTTGCCTACATGCACGCCGATCTGTGCGTCGCGCGCGATTTGGTAAGCGCGGGGGCTGCTGCCGTGATGCCTCTGGCTGCACCGATCGGCTCCAATCGCGGGCTGATGATGCGCGGGATGATCGAAATTTTGCTGGGCGAAATCGACGTGCCGATCATCGTAGATGCGGGGCTCGGCGCGCCTAGCGAGGCCTGCGAGGCGATGCAGATGGGCTGCGCTGCGGTGATGGTAAATACGGCGATCGCCACGAGCGGGGATCTGGCGCTGATGGCGCGGGCGTTTGCGCTCGGCGTGCAGGCGGGGCGCGATGCCTATCTGGCGGGGCTCGGCGCCGTTTCTAAGACGGCCAGTGCAAGCTCGCCGCTAACGGGATTTTTGCGCTAGTGGTTAAATTTAAACGCGGCTTGGTTGCGCGAGCCGTGTTTTTTTGTGCGGAATTTGCATTTCTTGAGCCATAAATACATATCGCGCAAGCTCGGCGTGGCAGCCGATAGATGCGGCGTGGAATTTTAAAATTTCGCGCCGTGCAAATTTGCGCCATGTGAGTTAAATTTTAGCGTGCTTTGTTAAGCTCTATGCCGAACGACGTAAATTCCGCACTTCGCTAGGCGTCTTAAAGCACTGCGGCGAAAAGTAATTTGGTAGCGGTGTAACGCGCAGCAAGCTCGGCGATCAAATTTTAAAATTTAATCGGGCTGAAAGCAGCCCGATCGAGAGAAACCCGATTGATCGGCGGGCTATTTTAGCATGTCGTATTTATCGCAGTATTCTCGTAAAGAGTCTTTATCGTAGCCGAATAACCCTGGGTGTTTTTTGCCCATTTCGCAGGCCTTTTGATAGTATTGTGTCGCCCTTGCTCTGTCGCCACCTGCTTCAAGAACTGAAGCAAAATTCCCGCACGCCATCCAACTTCCCGCATCGCAGGCTCTTCTGGCATATCCCATAGCCCGCGTCATATCCATTTTAACCCCTTTACCATTTGCATACATATAACCTAAATTGTTGCAGCCGTCTGCATATCCGCCGTCGCAAGCTTTATCGAATAGTTCGACAGCCTTTTTATAATCTTTTTTCACCCCTTTGCCACCATGATACATTGCTCCCAAATCCGAGCAAGCTACATAATCGTTTCCGTCGCAAGCCTTTTTAAAGTAGTAAAGTGCTTTTTTATAGTCTCTATCGGATGCGTTTCCCCCGAACAAGGTCGGATTTTTATAAATAGCGCCGGCGTAACTGCAAGCCTCAAAATCACCTGCTTCGCAATTTTGTTCAAATTGTTTAACTTGCTCTTTGCTAAAAGTTATGCCAAAAGCCAAAGAGCCCAACAGGGCTAAACCTAAGATGATTTTTTTCATTACTTCTCCTTAAAATTTTACGAAAGTATATTCTTTCATCTTTTAATAATCACTAAAATTTAAAATGCGAACGGGGCGCTCCGTTTTAAAATTTTTTACCGAAATCCTGCTAAAATGCGCTTCTAAACCAAACGAAAATAAACTTTGCGGCGCGTAAATTTGCACGCGCAAATGTGTCGCATAGAATTTAAATGAAAATTTAAAAGGAAAATTTTAAAGATGATGAAAACCGGCTATCTAGCGGGCATGGAGGATATCGGAAGCGAGATGATGGAGCGTACGCTTGCTCTGCGCGAGGGCTTTTGCGAGGAGGCGAGCGAGGCGGACGTGCAAAGGGCGATCAGCGCGGAAAATAGAAGTCTGCGCGATTTCGCCGCGCTACTAAGCGTGCGCGCGGGCGAGCATTTGGAGCAGATCGCGCAAGCCGCAGCGCGCGAGAAGGCCGCGCATTTCGGTAGCAACATCGCCGTTTTCACGCCGATTTACATCTCAAACTACTGCGACAATCTGTGTGTTTACTGCGGCTTTAACTGCAAAAACAAAATCGCGCGCGCAAGGCTCGATGAAGCGCAGCTAAAGGCAGAGTTTGAGGCGATCGCGGCGAGCGGGCTAGAAGAAATTTTAATCCTCACGGGCGAGAGCGAGAAAAACAGCCCCGTACGCTACATCGGGCGCGCCTGCGAGCTCGCGCGGCAGTATTTTAAGGTAATCGGCGTCGAAATTTATCCACTAAACTCCGCCGATTACGCCTATTTGCACGCTTGCGGCGTCGATTTCGTCACCGTTTTTCAAGAAACCTACGATCCCGCGCGCTACGCGCAGCTGCATCTTGCGGGCAACAAGCGCGTTTTTGCGTATCGCTTCGCAGCTCAAGAGCGCGCGATCAGAGGCGGTATGCGCGGCGTGGGCTTTGCGGCGCTTTTGGGGCTTGGGGACTTCCGCCGCGATGCCTTTGCCACGGGCGTGCACGCGTGGCTGCTTCAGCGCAAGTACCCACGCGCCGAGATTGCCTTTTCGGTGCCGCGCCTGCGCCCGATCATCAACAACGACAAAATAAACCCGAAGGACGTCGGCGAGCGCGAGCTGCTGCAGGTCATGTGCGCGTATCGGCTGCTGCTGCCAAGTGCGCAGATCACGATTTCCACGCGCGAGAGGGCGGGCTTCCGCGACAATGCGATTAGGATCGCGGCGAGCAAAATTTCGGCAGGCGTGAGCGTGGGTATCGGCGGGCACAGCGAGCAGAGGGGCGACGAGCAGTTCGAGATCAGCGATGCGCGCAGCGTAAGCGAGGTCTGCGAGGCAATCCGCGGCGGCGGGCTGCAGCCGCTGATGAGCGAGTATATCTATGTGTGAGGCGCGAAATTCTGCCGTGTGCGTGGATGAAATTTGCGACGCCGGACGCGAGATTTGCAGCGTCAGGCTCGAGGGCGGATTTCGCGCTACTCGGCGAAGTAAAATTTGTAGCGTAAAATACGACGCCGAATTTTGCAGCGCCGCGCAAGGCGATAAAATTTATGGCGCTATGCCAGATGATAAAATTTTTGGCACCGCGTTAGCGGGTGTTAGGAATTCTGGGCTTAAAAATGCGTGCGTAAATTTAAGACCTAGGAACACATACGCGGATTTAAAATTTAAGGGCAGTGCAGATTCCGAGCCCGCGGGTGGCATAAATTCTAAATTTAAAAATGGCGCGAGCTTCGGGTTCTTATGCTGCGGCAACGCCAGGTCGCTAAAATCAAACGGCCGGGCGAACGCTTTGAGCCTTAGCGCTGCGGCGGAAATTTCAGACCTTATTCGGGCGGGCGAAATTTTGAAATATGGCGTGACGGCGGGGATTTCGGCGCTCGCCCTAGCAAGTAAAATTTTAATCCCTAGCATCGCAGGCAAAATTTTAAATTTGAGAGCGGCGCACGGATATTGGGCCTAAAGGAGCGGGCGGATGCTAGATTTAGAGCTTGCTTCGCGCATTACGATCATCACAAATCGCGCGCTCTGCGGCGGCGAGGCGGCGTTGCTCGCGCGCATAGCGGATCTTGCCGCGGCAGGCGTAGGCGAGATCGTCGTGCGCGAAAAGGATTTAGACGAAGCGGACTATGCGGCACTGTTTAAGAATATACTGCGCACTTGCGAGTTCTACGATCGCGCAGACCGGCTCAGCTTTGACGCGGATCGAGCTTGCCCGCATGAAATTTCGCCGAATGAAATCCGCGCCGCCAAATTTGATGCGGCAGAAGCGCACGAAGAGGGGTTTGGCACGGATGCGGCTCGCTCGGACGGAATTTTCGCAGAGGAAGTTTGCGCGCGCACGATTCCGCATAAAATTTACGACGATCGAGCCTGCGCCGTCCAAGCCCTCGTAGGCGGATTGGACGCGAGCGCGGTCTGCGCGGATAAAATTTCGCTCTACAAGCGTAACGAGGACGAAGTTTTGCAAAAAAAGCTTGATTTGGGCGACGGCAAGAGCGAGCTTTGCGCGTATACGGCTCGCAAGCACGGTGCCGCTATAGATGAGATACGGCCTAAAAATTCCGCTTGCGTTTTAGATGAAATTTTGCCTGAAAATTTTACCGGTGCTGTAAACTGCGCGAATGATAGCGCGCCGGGCAAGATTTCGCTTCGCGGCGTCGTATGCGAAACAAAACTCGCGGCAGAAGGCGTACGGGGCACAGAAAATGCGGAAAGTATGCAGGGTGCGAAGGGTGCGCGGAGCGCAGAGAGTGCAAGGCGCCCGCCCGCGATCTTTGTGCATAATTTTGCAGATTTTGCGCTGCGGGCGGGCGAGAGAAATTTATGGCTGCCGCTCGGGGTTTTGCGGAGCTTCAGCGCGGCGCGCGGCGCGGAGGTTTTGCGTGCAAATTTCAAAAAACTGGTCGCTTCCTGCCACAGCGAGGCAGAGGCGCGCGAGGCGCTGGAGCTGGGCGCGAGCGCGATCTGCCTGAGCCACATCTTTGCGACCGATTGCAAGGCGGGGCTAGCGCCGAAGGGGCTAAATTTGATCCGCGCCGTGCGGGAGTTTTTCGCGGGCGAAATCTACGCGCTAGGCGGTATAACGCCGCGCAATTTCGCCTCCGTCTTACGCGCGGGAGCCGATAGGATCGCCGTTATGAGCTCGGCGATGACGGCGCGGGACGCGAGCGATTTCATAAGAAAATTTAAGAAATAAATCGATCCAAAAACGCGGTTTGTTTCCGTTGCCGCGCCCTTGCTGCCGTCATTGCGCTGCATGCGGCGCGACGCAAAAACATATATTTTAATAAAATCAAAAACGCGCGAAACGGGCGCGATTTATTGCGATTTAAGCCTGAAATTATAAAATACGAGCGTTTAAGCTTAAGTATATTTTTTGGATAAAGTGCTGCTTGAGGAATCTAAAAAGCCTCTAAACGAACGACGTCGGACTTTCAAGCAAAAGCTTCGAAAAGGCGCTAGCGCCGATATCTTTGACGATGCGGATTTAAACGATGCAACGGATCGCAGATCATTAAATTTAAACGATGCAAATTTGAGTAGCAAAAACTTTAAAAATACGAATTTTGATCAAACAGATCCCAAATCGCAAGCCGATTATCTTTGTGGCGCAAATTTTCGAGATACAAATTTAAACGGCACGAATTTAAACTCAAAAGACGAGGTAAAATTTCAAAATTTAAACCCGGGCAGTGTTTCATCGCGGGGCGCTAAAACTCGTGATTACGACAAAGAGCCGCTAGTCATCAAAGATTATATAACGATCGTATATATTATAACTATAGCGGTATTGCTTTGTTTTGCCATGTTTATAAATTTAGTATTTAATATCCCCTATGATAGAAAAGTTGCAAATATTTTACTTACTGTACCTTTAGTTGCCAGAGTCCTTAAGGGTTTTTCGCAGCATTACGGAAGAAAATTTATATTTTTAAACTCAAGCATAAAATGTATAAAATCAGGCGAGCAGCTCGTAATGAAATTTGATGAGATTTTATATTTTAAAAAGACTTTCGCATTTTTTTATGAAAGCGAAACACATAAATATACGGAAACGGAAAGAATCGCAGGAAAAACCTGTCTTGCCATATACATACTCGCTTATATTTATGGTGCGATATTTGATGACTCTATGATAGTCTTTATAATGTTATTTTGCTGTATGGGGGCGGTTATCTTTCTTTTTATACCGCAAATGATTTTTCATCTATTTAAGGGCGGCTTATTTTCATGTAGATTTGTCGATGCTTTAATTATAGACGCGCTTTACAATAAATTTTTTATATTTATACCCACTAATAAAGAATATAACGAGCTTAAAAAATATATGGAACTAAAATTTAATAAAGACCTGGACGCGCCAAATTATTTTTTAAGAGTTAAAAATTTTTAACTCAGGCATTTTTCGAATTTACGAAGTCTCACTCCACGAGCCGCGCGCGGATATCGCCGAAGAGCAGCACGTCTTTCAAAACGGCGCGATCGGCGTAACCGCGCTCGTTTAGGCTCAGGTGCAGCTCGCCTCGGCTGCTCGAAAATATCGGCTGGTTGATGAAAACCACGTAAATCGCCGCAGCCTGCTTATCTGCGCCCGCGCCGCGCCCTTTAAAATTTACGTCCGTTGTGCCGGTTTTCGTGTCTGCTCCGCTAGAGCTTGCGCTTGCCGCTGCGCCGGAGTCGGTGTCCGCATCGCTAGGCGGCGTGACGCCCAGCTCGCTCGCGATATTTGCAGCGGCGCTTCCGCGCGGCCTTTCGATGTCAATCCTTCCGTCGGCGCTCTTTGCGCCTGCGGCTCGGACGAAAAATTTATCGCCCGAGTGCGGGATTTTAGAGAAATTGAAAAACAAACTCAGCAGGTCGTTCGTCGCGAAGTAGGGCAAAATTTCATCGCTTACGAGCTGTAGCTCGCCGCCCGTGCCCTTGAACTTTTGAAATTTTATCGTTTTGCGCGCGTAGTCGAAGGCGTAGGTTTTGCGCTCGTTTTTCGTCGTTTTGCCCTTTTTGCGCGAGACCTCGTGGATGTAGAGATCGGGCATCAAAAGCCCCGCCACAATGCGCCCCTTCGAGTGGAAGCTCTCGCGCCTTTGCCCGCTTAGGCTGCCCGCGACGCCCTGCGCAACGGCATCCATGACGATCTCGTAGCGATCGCCCTGCCGCACGAGCCGCGTATTTGCGCTGCCGACTGCGCCGAAAACGCCGAAGGAAATCTCATATTTCGCGCTGATCGTCTCGCCCAAAAGCGCGCTCGCGCACAAAATCAAAGTAGCAAAAAATTTCATCTCTACCGTCCTTCCGCTTTACGGCGCCTCCATTATACGGCGCCCGTTAAATTTACGCTCTGCGCGCCGCCCGTAAAACTCGCGCGGGAATCTGCGCCGCGTTTGTAAAATTTACCATAAAAAGCAAAACTCGCGCCGCCTATTTCATTTTCTCCATAGCGCGATTAAATATCAGCCGCCGCTCCTTACCGTCGTGAAAGACCGCCTTGCTCGCCAAAGACACCGACTGTCGCCGCTTTTATATTTACGATGCATATACGGCTCGGCGCGCGCTTGCCAGAAATTGGCGATTTTATATTTCGTACAGACTGCTTCGTCGCAAAGCATGCCTGTGAATAAAATCAAAATTTCACATTGCGACTATGTTTGTACTTCGCACTAGCCGCTACGCCACGCCCGTAAAATTTACGCTCTTTGCGCCGCACATAAACTCGCGCTTAAAATTTACGCCGTTCGTTGCGCTTGCTAGCTTGCACTTTCGTGAGGCGCCGTTTCGTGCCGCAAATACAGCCGCGTCGGTCGTTAGCAAATCCGCTCAAATTTAAACGACTCGCCGCGGGTCAAATTTGAAAATTTAATCCTTCCAAAGCCACCATTTTAGCTTGGCTTTGTCGGGACGTGGCGTGTTTGCATAGTAGCAAACCATGCGGTAAACATAGAGGATGCACCTGTCGCTGCCGCGTCCGAGTGCCTTTGTGCGTTCAAGCATCTCGTCCGGATCCGCGCCCTTTAGCGAAGCGATGTCAGTGTAGCCGAGTGCCAGCAGATCGGCCTCTGTCGCCTCGCCGACATAGGGTATTTTCTTAAAATCGCTCGCGCCTTTACTCAAATTTTACTCCAATCTTTATTCAAATTTCGCTTGGCTCGCTATTTGGATAAAATTTTAAAACCCCTTGAGAGTGCGGAATTTCAAAATTTCACTCGTGTGAGGCAAATTTTAAAATTTTATCCACGGGATACAAAAAATTTTTAAAATTTTACCTCACCGCCGAGCCGCCGCTGCGCTTATGCGCGCCGCTTTTTAGTGCTAAGACGCCCGCCGCCGCGCTCGTTATCGGAAATTTTATCCGCAAGCTAGCAGGGAGCTTGGGCGCAGCAAAGTTTAAACGTTTTTAATCCCCAACGGAGTAAATTTACGCTTCCGCCTTGCGCCAAATGCAAAAATCTGATGCGTTTGTTTCGAACTCTAATGAGTAAATTTGAACCGGTTGTAGTCGAAAGCGCTATACTTTACCGCGAGTTTCAAACTCCAACAGAGCAAATTTATATGCTAACCATACGGCGGCTATCGACAAAGTTCCTACGTTTCAAACTCCAACGGATTTTATAAAAAGATGACGACGGCGCTTCGACGTTGTCCGAGCCGACTTTGTGCGCATTTTAATTAAAATTTCTTTCGCACGGAAACGGCGCTTAAAACGAGCTTGCGTCAAATTTTACGTAAGTTTTGACGCTAAATTTGACCCAAAATCCGCTCACAAATTTCTCGCGGATCGGCGCTTTGATAGATTGGTCGACCTACCACGATAAAATCAGCCCTCGCTTCGCGTGCGACGCCCAGATCCGCCACTCGTTTTTGATCTGCCGCACTCTCGCCAAACGGACGTACGCCCGGGCAAAGCGTGATAAAATTTGCGCTCGTGGCGTCCTTGATTAGGCGGCTTTCGAACACCGAGCAGACCATACCGTCAAGCCCCGCTTCATAGCTCATCACGCTAAACTTACGCACGGCGTCGCTTAAATTTTGCTCGTAAACCGAGCTAAACTCGGCCTTATCAAAGCTAGTTAGCGCAGAGACCGCAAGCACCAGCGGACGCGAACCGAGCCTATCCAGTCGCTCCATCACCGTCACCATCGCGCGCTTGCCGCTACTTGCGTGTACGTTTATCATATCGACGCCAAGCTTTGCGATCTCCTCGGCGGCGTCTGCCATCGTGTTTGGGATGTCGTAGAGCTTTAGATCGAGGAAAATTTTAAAATTTCCAATCTTTTTTAGCTCCCCCACAAAGCCCGCACCGTCGCGCAAATAGGCGCGTAAGCCCACTTTGAGCCAAATTTTATCCGAAAAGTCCGCAAGCCGCTCCGCTAGCTGCAAGCACTGCTGCTTCGAGCCCAGATCAAGCGCGACGCAGAGCTTCACCCTTTATCCTTGCCGCGTACCGTGCCTTTGTTGCCCGCAGGTCTTTTTGAGATGGCGCCTCTGCTGCCCGCAGATTTTTTCGGCGCGGTAGAGCTTTTGCGCCCCGCGCTATTTTTGGGCGCAGTATTTTTACCCGCAGCGCTTTTTTTCGATGCCGCGTTTTTGCCGGCTCTGAAATTTCTATCCGCACCCTCTTTTTTCGGTGCGGCGTCTTTGCCTCGTTCGCCTGTCTTAAAATTTTTACTTCGCTCGCCAGTTTTAAAATTTTTGCCCGTTTTCTCCGTCTTAAATTTATCTTCGGTCTTAAAATTTCCATCCGTTTTAAATTTTTTGCTTGCGATGGATTTTTTGGCGGGCGCACTGCGAGTTTTCAAATTAGCGGACTTTTTGGATAACCCGCTTCTGCTTGTCGTATAATTTTTCGGCGTGCCGCTCCTCTTTGCCTTAGTAAAATTTTCCGTCTCGCCGTCCGTATCTGCGGGGATGAAATTTTTCGCCGCAACGTTGCTGTCTGAAATAGCGGAGCTTTTAGCCGCAGCGGGCTTGGAATTTTCGCTTGCCGTCGTGGATAGCTCGGAATTTACGCTTGCCGCCGTATTTGGCTTGGAAATTTTATCCGCCGCGATGTTTACGGGGCTATCTTTTAGCGCGTCCAGCACGCCGTTTATAAATCTTGGCGAGATGCCAAGCTCCTTAGCGGAGTTGATCGCTTCGTTAATGACGATGCCCGCGTCCGTATCCGTAAAGCGCAGTTCATACGCCCCAAGCCGCAGTATCGCGCGCTCCAGAGCCGAAATTTCGGCGAGCTTGAATTCCTTTAAATTTTCATCTATCAGCGCATCGACCGCGGCGAGATTTTCGCTAGCGCCGCGCAGAAGCGCCAGCGTCCAGTTGCGCTGCTCGTTGCGAATGCGCTTTTCTTCCAGATATTCGTCCGCAAAGTCCTCGCTGCCGCCGTTCATATCTTTAGAGTAAAGCAGCGAGATCGCAGCGAGCCTGGCTTGGTGTCTGGTGGCCATTTTACGCCTTTATGTTGCGAAATAGACTTAGAAGCTCGATCGCACCGCTCATCGCTTCAAAGCCCTTGTTGCCGGCCTTTGCGCCTGCACGCTCGATTGCCTGCTCGATATTATCGGTAGTTAGCACGCCGAAAGTCACGGGTGCGCCGTATTTTAGCATGGTGTTTGCGATACCTTTGCTTACCTCGGCGCTTACGTAGTCAAAATGCGGAGTAGAGCCTCGGATAACCGCGCCTAGGCAGACGACGGCGTCGTAGAGCTTTGAAACTAGCGCCTTTTCAAGCGCGAGCGGGATCTCAAACGCGCCAGGAACAAGCATCAGGCTTAAATTTTCCTCCTTGCCGCCGTGGCGCAAAAACGCATCGTGCGCCCCCTCGACTAGGCGATCGGTGATGATGTGGTTGAAGCGGGCGTTGATGATTAGAATTTTTTCACTGCCCTTAAGAGCAAGCGAGCCTTCGATGATTTTCATGGTTTTCCTTTGCGTTAAATTTAGCGCTAAGCTTAGCTAAATTCGCCAAAATTCTAAATTAATTTCAGCATCACGGCGCTTGAAATTATGAGAAATAATAGGCTCTTTGCGCGCAGAAATTTTCTCGCGGTGGATGAATACGCCTAGGATCATGGCGCCGATCGTGCCGATACCTATGCATAAGCTTAGCGTGAATATGAAAAATATGCGAAGCAGGTTAATCTCCAAATCCTCTTTTAGCGCGACGATCGTTTCAAGCAAGACGATAAAAAGCGCGCCGAGCCCCGTGTATAGGACGTATGCGAGCGCCGCGCCGACGTATTTTAAAGCAAGCATAAATATAAAAAGCTCGCAATTATGCAGGTGGCGGTCAGTAGCCAATCGTGCGTACTAGAAGCGTGCTTAAACTCGTGCGCCCAGCTGTACTCCGAAAGCGCTCCGATGAGGACAGAAGCAAAGCCTTTGGTGTTTATAAACCGCCTAAATTCTAAATTTGAAGCGCGATTATAGCAGGAGTGAGCTTAGATTGAAATTCATCTTAAAATTAATCCTAAATAATAAATTTTATTAATCATTTAGAAATTTTAGGATATAATCATTTCAAATTATTTCAAGGAGAGAAAGATGTTTAAACTTAGAGAGTTGCCGTTCGATGCGGCGCACAACGCGGTCGTAAGTAAAGAAACCTGTGATTATCACCATGGCAAGCACCACGCGACTTACGTGGCAAATTTGAATAAACTTACCGAATCGGGTGAGTTTGCGGGCAAGGGGCTTTACGAGATCGTAACGGCTGCTAGCGGCGGGCTTTTTAACAACGCCGCGCAGGTTTACAACCACGATTTTTACTGGGATTGCATCGCAAAGCCTAGCGAGGCTTCCGCGGAGCTAAAATCGGCGCTAGCGGAAAATTTTGCGGATTTTAAAAGCGAGTTTTTGGCTGCTGCTACGGCGCATTTCGGCTCGGGCTGGGTGTGGCTCGCTTACGATCCAAAATCAGGCAAGCTTTGTATCAAAGCAACCCAAAATGCCGCTACGCCGGTGACCGAGGGGCTCGTGCCGCTTCTAGTCGTGGACGTTTGGGAGCACGCGTATTACATCGATGAGCACAACGCGCGCCCGAAATATTTGGAAAAATTTTACGCGGGCATCAACTGGGAGTTCGTCTCAAACGCCTATGAATGGGCAAAAAAAGAGGGTCTCGGCTCGGTGAAATTTTATATGGGCGAGCTTCACGGCAGAGATTAAATTTTAAAATTTAAGCGGATGCGGCGATATAAAAATCTGGGTCCGTCGCGCTTCGCTTGCATAAATTTTAAATTGCGCGGGCATGTCACAAACGGAAGATGTGCTACCCGCAGAGGTAAAACCGTTTTAAACGCATAATCCGAGTAGAGCGAAGGGCTCGCGCAGTACACAAAGCTGAAATCTCTTAAGCGCTCGTAGGTTCGCTGTGAGTTCGCTACGGATGCAGATCTGCTGCGGACGATAATCGCTGCCCGCAAATCGTTTAAATACACCGCGGATTTGCTATAGACGCAGGCCCGCTGCAGAGGTAATCGCCGCGACACTTGCTACACGCGATCGATCGCTTAAAATTTTAATTTAAAGCTAGCGGCTAAATTTTAAGAGCTTTTCTTGAGATTTAGCCGCAGCGATATCGCTTTCAATCTATCTTTTAAATTTAAAATTTCATTAAAACCCGGGCGCTAAATTTAATCAAAATTTTAGCCCAAAATCATCCACAGCCCGATAGCGCACATTAGCACCGAGCAGAAAATTTCGAGGTATTTCAGATGGGTTTTCAGCAGATTTTTTAGCACCGCTCCGCCCAGCGCGTAGATGCTAAGGCAGATACTTTCGCTTACGCACAGCGTGGCGACGAGGGCAAATGTGCGCGCGCCGAAAAGATTGTCCGCGTCCAAAAATGGCGGAAAGAGCGCGGTAAAAAATATCCACGCCTTGGGGTTTGAGACCGCGACTACGAGACCTTGGAAGAAGATATTTTCGCTTTGCTTCTGTTTTTGCAGCTTGAAATTTCCGCGCGCTAAAAAGGTCGCGACGCCCAGATAGAAGATATACGCGCCGCCTAAAATTTTAATCGCGCTAAGCGCTGCAGGGTGCGCAAGCAGAATGCCCGCGACGCCGAATATGCACGCAAGCGCCACGGCCGCGACGCCCAGCACCTGCGCCAGCAGTGCAGGCAGCGCCCTAAGATAGCCGCGCGAGATGCCGAGATTTAGCGCGTAGGTCATGTTGATGCCCGGCATCAGCGATATCGGAAAGATCGTAAAGAAAAACAGAAGCATTGCAAATCCCTAAATTGCGGCTAAATTTTAAATTTATCGCGCGCCTGCCGCGGAAATTTTAAAGTGCGGTGGCAAATGAAATTTTAAAATTTAGCCGCGCACTTTTGCGCTTGTCATCACGCTTGCACGGCGCGTGCAGATAAAATTTAAAATTCTGACCCCCGCTTCGCTAGACGCGTCAAAGCTTTTTATGAGGCGGGAAGGGGCCCCTTGGTTGCGAGGTCGCACTTCTCGCAGAGACGGTGCTGCTTCCGCAGCACCGTATTGCTCTGCTCGCCCCAAACCCCACCTAACCCCCGACGACGCTTTACAAGGGGCAGGCTACGCCTGCGCTGAATTTATATTATAACTGCGGTGCGGTGTCTCGCACCTAGTCGCAAGACCGCCGTGCCGCAAGTTTCAATACAATGTGCCGCACCGCGTAAAAACCCGCACCACAGCGTACGTAACGAAGCGAATGAAATTTTAAAATTCCGTCGCACCGCCGCGGGTAAATTTAAAATTTAAAACTCTTGCGGCTTTAAATTTAGCCGAAAATCCCGTATCCAAAGATCACCGCGATGATGAGCGGCAGGATAAATTTGACATACAAAAACCAAACTCCCGCGAGCCGCGCGCTTAGATCGCCTTCGTTAGTGAGCTCGTAGATCGCGTCCTTTTTTAGCACCCAGCCCACGTAGATGCAGCACAGAAGCGCCGTTAGCACGAAAAATACATTCGCGCTTACGAAGTCGAAGGCATCAAAAACCGAGCGCCCTAGAATTTTAACGTCCGCAAGCACGCTGCTTGAGAGTATGCAGGGCAGGTTACCGAGTACAAAGACGCCGCCGAGCGTTAAATTTACCGCCTTTAGCGTCGAAAAGCCGAAGCGCTCCTCGACGAAATTTATGATGACCTGATAGATCGTGATCGACGTCGTAAGCGCGGCGATGAGCAGGATCGAGAGAAAGACCACCGCAACGGCGTTGCCGAACGGCATATGCGAAAACGCGATCGGCAGGCTCTTAAAAACCAGCGACGAGCCGCTGCTCGGCTCAAGCCCCGCGCTAAAGAGCGACGGAAAGATCATAAAGCCCGCAAGCACGGCGATGAGCGTGTTTACGACTGCGGTGATGGTGGCCGTTTGCATCAGCTTCTCGTCTTTATTGAGGAAGCTGGACAGCGTGATCATCACGCCGAATCCGAGCGAGAGCGCGAAAAAGACCTGTCCCAAAACGTCGATCAAAAGCTTGGGCGTGATCTTTGCAAAATCGACGCCGAGGTAAAATTTCACGCCTTCCTTTGCCCCTTCCAGCGTTAAATTTGTAAGGATCACCGCGATGAAGCACAAAAATAGCGCAGGCATTAGAAATTTTACGAATTTTTCGATCCCCTCGATGATGCCGTTTTTCAAAATGTACCAGTTGATCGCTATGAAAACGATCGTGTAAGCTCCGACTCCGAGCGGGCTATTTTCGATATGATCTGAGTAGAATTTCTGCGTGAATGCGGGATCTGTGATCCGCGCGGAGAGGTCGAAGTTGCCGCTTAGAATGTTTACAATGTAGGTTAGCACCCAGCCGCCAAGGACCATATAGTAGGCTAAAATTCCAAACGCGCCGATTACGCCCATGATGCCTACGATCTTCCATGCAGGCTTTATGCGCGAACCATCCTTTTTAGGCGCTGTGAAGGCATCGACGCAGTTTCTTAGCGCGCGACGTCCGATGACGTTTTCTACTAAGATCATCGGGATTCCAAGCACGATCATCGCAATGCAAAATACGAGCACGTAGGCGCCGCCGCCGTTTTGCCCGACTAAATACGGAAACCGCCACGTACAACCAAAGCCTATCGTGGCGCCTGCGACGGTTAAAATATATGTGAGCTTGCTGCTCCAGGTCTGTCTCGGCACGCTCCCTCCTTAAAATTGCTCTTTTTTGAGTTTGTCGAGGAAGTCCTCGATATTGTATTTGGCGCGGTAAGCCTCGCTGATGAGATGGACTATGATGTCGCCGAGATCGACGACGCTCCATTCATCGCCGCTTTCGATAGCCAAAAACTCCTCGCCGAGCGGCTTAAGCGCGCTTTTTAGCTCCTCGATAAGTGAGGCTGCGTGGCGAGAGGTTAGCGTAGTGGCGATAACTACGAGCTTTGCGATGTATTCGCGCTCGCTCATATCGATGATCTGGACATCTTCGGCTTTCTTTTCGTTTAAAATTTCGGCGATCCGCTCCGCCCTTTGCTTTGGATCTTGCATATCTTTCCTTTTATAAAATTTTATGACCTCTGCTGCGATCTTGGGCGGGATTTCGCCTTTAAAATCTCGCCTAAAACCGCTTGAGCTCGTATCTACGGTAATCTCGATGCGCCTTAGAGCCGCCCACTGCCGCGGGATATCATAGCCGGGCCTCGTAAGCACTACAAACTCCGCTAATTTCTGCAGCTCGCCAAAATCGCGCCATTTATGAAGCTCGGCTAGGTTGTCGGCACCCACGACGATGTAGAGCTTTGGTGTTGTATCCGTGCCGCTTGCACTATTTGCTTTGCTTGCTTCATCTGTACTGCTCACATCGCTTGCGTCATCCGCGCCATTTGCGCTACTCACGAAATTTGCGCCGCCTGCGTCAGCCATACAATTCGCATTGCCGCTTGGAATTTCGCTTGCGCTTGGAATTTTGTCCGCAATGGTATTTGAAATTTTACCATCAATAGAGCCTAGAATTTTGTCTGCGCTCAAAATTTCGCCCCCGATAATACTCGGGGCTCTGACGGCGCTCGAAATTTCGTTTCTGACAGCGCATGGAATTTCATCCGTGACTGTATTTTCGCTTGCATTTGAAATTTCGCTCATGATGGCGTCGGGCGCTCTACTTGAAGCGGTGCTTGGAATTTTATCCGCGCTTCGGGTTTCGCTCGCCGTGGCTGCCGTCTCCGCCGTGATTTTGTCGTGTATGCCGTATTTTTCGAGCAGAAATTTCACGCTTTGTATCGTGGGTACCGGCACGTTTTGCGAAATTTCATAATCGCTCACCTCCACGCCCGGGGCGTCGCTCCACAGCGCGCGGCACCATCTAAGCCGCAGCTGCGGAGGCGCCGAAAAGCTTTTTTTAAACGGGTTGAGAAACGACGGCATTATGACCAGCAAGTCGGGCTTTAGGCTTGATAAGATCGCCCTTACCGCGGCGTCGTGTCCTGCATGCGGCGGATCGAAACTGCCGCCGAAAAGCGCGATCTTCACGCGCTCGCTCCGCGCCGTTTCATGCCGCAAAATTTCTCGCCCTTCGCCGCAAATTCTGCGCCGTAGAATTTGCGCGGCGCAATCTTGCTTTATGAAATTTTACGCCGCAAAATTCCGTTTCGTCAAATTTTCTTGCAAAAAATCCTGCGTTTTGCAGCGCAGTAAATTTAAAAGGCGCAGCGGCGCAAAGGCTAGGACTGCGTCGCAGCCCTTTTGCGGCGGCAAATTTTAAAAGCGCGCCATCGCGGAATTTTATCCCGCCGAATTTCGCTGCGTTAAATTTCATTTTAAGCTCTAAATTTAGCGTCTGGAACTTCATCTCCTGAAATTTCGCGCCGTGAAATTTAGCCGCATAAAATTTCGCGGCGCGAGCTAAAAAACACGTCTCGCGCAATTCTGCTTTGTAAAATTTGACGCCGCGTGCCATAAATTTTGATTTGCATAATTCCGCGCTACGAAAGTTCGCTCCTAAAAATTCCGTTCCGCAGGCCGTAAAATTTGCACCATTAAATTTCTCGTCGTGAAATTTAAAATGCGGGTGCCGTGATTGCCAAATTTGTTGCGTATGACGAAGCATTTCATTGCAAAATTTAAAACCGCGAAACTCGGCATCGTGAGCCCTGGGCTCTGCGCTGCAAAATTTCGTGCTACCAAATTTTGTTGCAAAAAATCCTGCGTTTTGCAGCGCAAAAAATTTAACGCCGCGCTTTCTAAATTTTGCAGCGCAAAATCCGGCGGCTACGAAACGGGCGTTAGAATTTTGGTTTTTGTAAGGCTTTCGCACGGGCCGCCTACATATATTTTTCTAAAACGCGCGGGATTTCGATACTGCCGTCCTTGCGCTGGTAGTTTTCCATCACCGCGATCAGCGTGCGGCCGACCGCGAGCGAGGAGCCGTTTAGCGTGTGAACGAGGCTGTTTTTCTTGCCGTCTTTGAAGCGGATCTTGGCTCTGCGCGCCTGAAAATCGCGACAGTTGCTGATCGAGCTGATCTCTCTGTATTGGTTCTGTCCCGGCAGCCAAACTTCCAAATCCACGGTCTTTGCGGCGCTAAAGCCCAGATCGCCGCTGCAAAGCAGCATGTGTCTGTGCGGAAGGCCAAGGCTAGCTAGCAGATCGCTCGCGCATGAAATCATCTCCTCAAGCATCTTTGCGCTATCCTCTGGGCGCGTGATGGCGACGAGCTCTACCTTTTCGAACTGATGCTGGCGGATCATGCCGCGCGTATCGCGCCCCGCCGAGCCCGCTTCCTTGCGAAAGCAATGGCTGTAGCTGGTGAGCTTGATCGGCAGCTCCTCGCTGCGTAAAATTTCATCGTTAAAGAGATTTGTCGCCGTAACCTCGCTCGTAGGGATGAGGTAGAGGTTTTGCTCCTCGTCGTCGACGCGGTAGAGGTCGTCTTTAAATTTAGGCAGCTGACCCGTGCCGTAGAGGATCTGATCGCGCACCAAAAACGGCATATTTACGAGCTCGAAGCCGCGTGAGTTGTTAAATTCGATCATGTAATTGATGAGAGCCATATTCAGTTTTGCGCCAAGACCTCGGATCGCGGTGAAGCGGCTGCCGCTGAGCTTGACGCCGCGTTCGAAATCAAGCCATCCCAGCGCCTCGCCGAGCTCGAAGTGCTGCTTGGGCGCGAAGTCGAACGTGCGCGGCTGCAGGACCTTTTTGATACAGACGTTTTCGCTCTCGTCCGCGCCGATCGGCACGTCGTCGTCGATGATATTCGGCACGCACGCGGCGATCGCCTCTAAGCTCTGCTCGCGCTCATTTACGAGCTCGCTTAGGCTTTGGATCTTTTGCTTGTTTTCCTCAAGCTGCGATTTTAGTGCGCCTACATCCTTGCCCTCGCGCGCGGCGAGACCTAACTCCTTGCTCTTTGCGTTTTGCACGGCCTGAAGGTTTTCAAGATCGCTCTTTTTAGATTTTAGCTCGTTGTAGGCATCTAGTAGCGATTGCAGGGTTTGCGGCGGGACTTTTTTGGCGATGAGTTTTTTATTAAATTCGTCGAAATTTGTCTCGATAAGTTTTAAATTTATCATTTTCTGCCTCTTTTTGGTAATTTAAATTGCTACATTTTAACTAAAGTTTGCTTTAAATACTCAAAATAAACCCACATTTAAGCAATATGGATGAAAAAAAGTGATACAATTCCGTAATATTTTATTATGAAAGGTATTACATGAAGGCAAAATTTGCTTTTTTAGGAATTTTCGCGGTGAGCCTTGCGTTTGCACATTTCGGCGTTCTTACGACGGATAAAAATGTCGTAGAGGATCAAAAAGATGCTACTTTAAAGCTAAATTTGGAATTCTCCCATCCGTTTTTACAGGAGTCTATGAATCTACAAAAGCCCGCAGAATTCGGCGTTTTTATTGACGGCGAGAAAAAATCGCTCCTAGGCAGCCTAAAAGAGCAGAAAAAGGGCGAAAATTCCTATTTTGCGGCGGAATTTAAAGCTGACAAACCATCGCTTTTGGCGTTTTATTTCGATCCGAAACCCTATGCCGAGCCGGCCGAGCGCAAGATGATCCGCCATATCACCAAAACCTACGTCGATGCTTACGACGCGGGCGAAGGCTGGGATAAGCCGCTCGGGCTAGAGGCGGAGATCGTGCCGCTAGTGCGGCCTTATGCGCTGTATGCGGGCGAGATATTTAGCGGAGTTTTTTTACTGCACGGAAGACCCGTCCCAGGCGCGGACGTGGAGATCGAGCTATATAACGATAAAGGCTACAAAGCCCCTAGCGAGGCGCATGTCACGCAGGTCGTTAAAACCAACGGCGCGGGCGAGTTTAGCTTCGTGATGCCGGTTGCCGGCTGGTGGGGCTTTGCGGCTCTTAGCGAGGAGGAGGCCGCCAAAGGTAGCGAGCAGCCCGTAAATGAACTGGGCGCCGTGCTTTGGATCAAAGCGGACGAGTTAAAAAAGTAACGGAGCGGCTCGGTGAGATCTCTTTTTTTGGGCGAAATTTGCGCGGCTGCGGATAAATTTAAATTTACGCTTTGGCAGGGCTTTAAAATTTTATTTTCGCGCGTTTTGCTTTTGAACGTAGAATTTTCAGCGAATTCTGCGGCTGAAATTTTACGGGGCGAAATTTTGCCGTTTCGCACCCGCGCGCAGTCTGCGTCTCGGGGTTTGATTAAAACTTTACGGAGCAAAATTTCGCTGAGTAAAATTTTAAGTAACGAAGCTATGCTGCGCGGAATTTTGCTCGGTAGAAATCCGCTCTTAGGAGCTTCGAGCCGTAAAATTTCATATTCGTGGATCTATGAGCGTAAAATATCAGCGCACAAAATTTCGTTTTTTGAAATTTTGCAGGCTCTGTTTTACCGCGGGAGCATCGCACCGAGATCGCTCGGAGCTTTAAATTTTGCGTCGCAAAATTCGCTTGCCGCTCCTGCAAATGTAGCAAGCGAAAATTCTTGCGCCATGCAAGCCGTAAAATTTATCAAATTTGCCGGTTCCGTAAGCGGTTCCGAGACCGCTTTGAGTCTTGCGCTAACAGCCGCCGCAAATAGGACGCAAGCTGCTAGTTTTACAGCCGCAAATTTTGCCGCGATTAAAGCTGTAAAGGCAAGATCCATAGCAATCAAAGCGATTATCGCAAAGGTCGAAAAGCTATTAAATTTAGATACTTCGCGCGTTTTTGCGCGTCTAAAAAACGGGAGCGATTTAAAGGAGGCGAGCCGTGCATATTAGCGAAGGAGTTTTGAGTGCGCCCGTGCTGCTTGCCGGCTGGGCGGTTACGGCGCCTGCGGTAGCGGCGATTTTATGGCGCGTAAGGCAGTCTGAAATCCCGAGGATCGCATGTTTTAGCGCGCTGTTTTTCGTCGCCTCTTTCGTGCACCTGCCCGTGGGGGTCAGCTCCATGCACCTGATGCTAAGCGGGCTCGTGGGCGCGTTTTTGGGCTCGCGCGCGATCTTGGCGATTTTTGTCGCGCTGTTTTTGCAAGGGGTATTTTTTGGATTCGGAGGGCTTAGCGTACTCGGCGTAAATACCGCAGTCATCGGCTTTCCAGCGGTTTTAGGCGGGCTCTTTGCCGCCGCCGCAAAAGCGCAAGAACTAAAAGCGCGCACGCAAAAAATTTATCTATTTTTGGCGGGCTTCGTGCCGATCGTCTGCTCGATGCTGCTTCTTGATCTCGTGCTTTTCATCAGCGGGCGGGAGTTTTTTGCTATCGCGACGCTCATCTCGCTCGAAGGCGCAATCTTAGCTGTTTTGGAAGGGATCATCACTCTTTTTGCGCTTAGCTTTATTGCGAAATTTTACGGCGGACAGAGGCGATGAGAGCACTATTTTTCTTGACGGTTTTGAGCTCCTTCGCATTTTCGCATGCGCTTCATCTTTTCGCGACGCAAGAGGGCGATAGAGTGGCGATTTATAGCTATTTTTATAAAAATTCTCCCTGCATGGAGTGCGAAGTTTTAATCAGTGCGGACGGGCGCGAAATTTTGCGCACTAGGACCGATAAAGAGGGACTTGCGAGCATACGAATGCCAGCTAAAAATTTTACTATTCAAATTTACGGAGGTGCAGGGCACGGCGCACAGATGGAATTTAGCGCAGAAGGCTTTACACCGCAGAATTCCGGTGATCCTGAAAATTCCACGCCACAAAATTCTGACGTTTCTAAAAATCCTGTGCCGCAAAATTTGAACGTCGCTAAAAATTCCGTACCCAAAGACAGCGCGTCCGAAAATATCGTGCCGAAAGCTAGTACGCCTGAAAATAAAATTTCAAGCGCTTCCGAGCCTTTGGAAAATTCCGCCTCGCAAAACATCTCGCCGAAAGAAAGTCCTAAGAGCGATATTAGGAGCCTGGCGTTTCAAAGCCAGTCCGCCGAGGCGCCTAAAATCGCGCTTTGTTTGGCCTTGATTTTCGGCTTTTTTGGCTTAATGTGGCTAGCGAAAAGAGCGCGCAAATGAGCCCCGCCGTATCACTGCTCGCGTTTTTCATCTTCAGCTTCGGCGTCGGACTTAGCGGACAGCTTTACGCAGCGTTTTTTGCCCCGCCGCTACTTCTTTTTGCGCTTAAAATTTCGATTGCGCGCGCGGTTTGCACAAGGCTTGCGGTATTAAATATCTTTGCGATTTTAAGCGCGTTAAGCCCCGCCATAGTCGGCAACTACGAGCTTGCGGGCGTAATATTTTTACGCGCGAATTTGATAATGGCATTTGCGATTTTGCTATTTTACGGCAAGGATGAATATTTTTTCGCGCGCGGATTTTACGGGCTCGGGCTCGGCGAAAAGCTAAGCTCTTTGGTGTATTGCTGTGGGCGATTCGTAAATTTTTTACGCTCGGATTTAGCGAGGCTGCAAGCACTTTTGCGGATGCGCGGATTTGTAGGGACGAGCGGAATTTTCACCTATAAAATTTATGCGAATTTAGTTGGAATTTTAGCGATTTCGGCGCTTGAGCAGGCAAGAAATTTAAGCCTGGTGATGAGCGCGCGAGGATTTTGCGGTAGGCTATTTTACGAATGTCGCGAGGGCTTGAGCATCTCGGAGGCCTCGTTTTTGGCGTTCGTGCTGGCGTGCGTATTTATTAAAATCGGAGCTATCTTATGAGCTGTTCGCTTAAGGCGCTAGGTTTAAGCGCTAAAAATGGCGAGCGAGAAATTTTTCGCAGCGTAAATTTGAGCGTAGGGCATAAGGAAAAAGTGGCGATCTTGGGCGCGAACGGGCAGGGCAAGACGAGTCTGCTTCAAATTTTAGGCGGCCTAAGGCAATGGGGCGAGGGCGAGATCGAGCTTTTCGGCGAGAAGCTTGAGTGTGCGGAGGATTTTGTAAAATTTCGCCACGAGATCGGGTTTTTATTTCAAAACAGCGACGATCAATTTTTGTGCGCGAGCGTGTTTGAGGACGTCGCATTTAGCCTACGTGCGCAAAATGAGCGGCTAAAACGAGCACAAAATGCGGAGCAAAAGCGTGGAATTTTTTCTAAATTTTTTGGCCGTAAGGCGCAAATTTTAAGGCAGGGCAGCGAAAACGACCATCTAAAAAAGCTTGAAATTTTAAGCGAAGAGCAGATCGAGCGCAAGGCGCTGGAGACGCTGCGACGCTTGGGAATCGAGCATCTACGCGAGCGGGTGCCCTTTCATCTAAGTGGCGGCGAGAAAAAGCTAGTGGCGCTTGCGGGCGCGTTGGTGTGCGAGCCTAGGATACTACTGCTGGACGAGCCTACGACGGCGCTTGATGAGGCGATGCAGGAGCGCGTGGCGGGGATTTTGGCGGAGCTTGACGTAAGCGAGATCATCGTCTCGCACGATAAAAACTTCATCGATAAAATCGCGGATAAAATCTATTATTTAAAATCGGACGGCTTATATGAAAGTCCATGATAAATTTATCGTTTAAAATCAAGAGGCTTGTATAAATCCATAATGGCGACCCTTGCGGGATTTGAACCACGCGTTTTCGCACTGAGAATGCAACGTCCTGAGCCACTAGACGAAAAGGTCAAGAAGCCGCATTATAGCGACAAAAACAAAATTTTAGATAAAATGCCTGCGGCGGTGCAAGCACAAATTGCTTGGAATTTTAAAAGCCGGCGCGGCATAGATAAAATTTGCGACGTAAATTTTATAATCTACCTAAATTTAAATGCAAGACTGAGCCTAGCCGATCTTTTCCATCGCCCTGTTTTTAAACGCTACGGGATTAGCGATAAATTGGAAGCTAACCGCCGTGCCGCCGGTACCTCGCACCACTATGGTGCCGAATTTTAAAATTCTCCCCAAAATACTCTGCATTACGGATATGCTTTCGATTTTTTCATATTTTAGCTCCACCGTTTCTCGACTAATAAGACCCTTTTTGCCGATTATACGCTGATTGGTGATAGCAAGCTCGTTTGTCTTTAAAACAATAAACCCATGAATTAGCGCCGCTATAAAACCGCCAAAGCATATGAATGAATGAAAGTCTATCGTCTTTATTTATGATTCCAACTATCGCGGGAATCAATATGACGATAGCAGATATAAAAACTGCCCGGTGAATTTTAGCTTTAGCAATTACATTTTCGCTATTTAGAAGGTTAGACTCTACGTAACCCATAAATATCCTTTAAAAGAATTTTAGGCTTGAATTATATCCCCGTCCCATTAATCTTGACTTAAATTTTCTGCGGCGGCGGCTCATGCAATGGCGGATTGGACGATCGGAATTTGAGCGCAAATTTACATTAAATTTTTACTTTGTCGGCTACGAAATTCGGTGCAAAATTTTATAGTTAAATTATGCGCGTTAGACTTTTAAAATTTTAAATTTAGCGGCGCGAAACTGCCCGGTTTGCGCAGGGAGATCGCCCTATACCGCATAAATTTATCAAAGTCTAGAAGTTTAATGAAGTACGCGCGGTAAATTTATAAATACGCTAAATTTTATAGTCGCGCGATACGTTTGAAATTTTAGCGTACGGCATACGAACTCGTTTCGCTTAAAGCCTGCTCTTGTGAATATAGAATTTGTTGTTGCAAAGCGTGGAACCGGCTAGCGCGCGCAACGGGGCGAAATTAAAATTTAAACTCGCTAGCCTAAATTTGAAATTTTGTAGCTGCCCGCTCTAAAATCTGAGCGCTTTTTGAATTGCGAGCGTCTGCGCGACAACGTGCTCAAGCTGCTGTAAATTTAGCATATTCGGTCCGTCCGAAAGCGCGTGAGCGGGATCGGGGTGCGTCTCGTAAAAAAATCCGTCCACGCCCACGGCCGCCGCCGCTCGCGCGAGGTACGGCACGAAGCGCGAATCGCCGCCGCTCGTAGCGCCGATACTAGGCATCTGCACGCTGTGCGTCGCGTCGAAAATCACCGGCGCAAACTCGCGCATAATCGGCAGCGAGCGCATATCGACGATCAAATTTCCGTAGCCGAATGTGCTACCGCGCTCAGTGAGCCAAACGCCGTAGCGGCGCGCCAGATCGTGCATATCGCCGCCGCTTGGTTGCGGGGCGCTTTGAGCAGAATTTGCAGCGCCTTCGGTACTGCAAGCATGGGCGGAATTTTGCGCGTCCGATCGTGCGCTGCAAGAATTTTGCGCGCCTAGCGCGGAAGAGCCGTCATTCGCACCGCTTCGAGCGCCGCTTTGCACGCCGCAAATTTCGGTATCGCTAGAGCAGGCGCTGTTTTGAGCAGCCTTTGTACCGCCAGATGCCGCGCCGCTTTGCGGGATATAAGCCCGTGCGCTGCGAGTTTGCAGCACCTTTTCGACGCTGTGTTTCATCGCCTGCGGCGATAAAAACTGACCTTTTTTGATGTTTACTACCGCTTGCGTGCTTGCTGCGGCGACGAGCAGGTCGGTTTGGCGGCACAAAAACGCGGGTATTTGCAGTACGTCGGCGACGCGCGCAGCGGGCTCCGCCTGGTAGCTCTCGTGGATGTCGGTTAAAATTTTATAGCCGAACTTTTCCTTTACTTCGGCTAAAATTTCACAGCCGCGCTGCAGCCCCGGGCCGCGGAAGCTTGAGATGCTGGTGCGGTTGGCTTTATCGAAGCTGCTTTTGAAGTAAAATTCCACCCCGTCCATTTCGTTAAATTTGCGTAAACTTTCCGCGACTTTCATTATCAGCTCGCGACTTTCGATCACGCAGGGTCCTGCGATCAGTATCATGAGATATCCTTTTTTAAAATTTGCGCGATTTTAGCGAAATTTTACTAACTCTTAATAGGGCTTGCCGAAAAATTTCTCGTAATGTTCGTAAAATCGCTTGTAGTAGGGGTTTGAGTAGCGTTTGCGCATGCCGTAGTTGTAGCACTCGATCGTGTCTTTGATATTTTTGTCTTTAGCATTCCAGCATTTGCGTAGAATTTTAGCGCATTTGGTGAGGTTGTACATTGGGTTAAATATATAATCTATCTCATTTTGGCTGAAATTTACGGCGTTTAGCTGCCCGAGTCCCACGTCGATGCTAAAGCCATCCTCGTACAGGTACTTGGCGATCTGCACGGCGTAAATTTCGTTTGCCGGTATGATCGTAACGACCCATTTGCTGGAATTTAGGCTATAGTTGCTCGTCTTGATGCGGATATTTTGATTGCGCAGGCTTGCGAAATAATCGGCGTTTGCTTTGTTTGTCAAAAAGGAGATCGTGTAGGGCTCGAAGTCGCTTTCGATTTTGACGATAGTGTATAAAATTTCAGGCTTTACCCCTTCGTTTTGCGCTACTGCGGCGATGGCGTTTACGATCTCGTTCGGCGAGTAAGCGGGGGCTTGAAGCGCCAAAAACAGGGCGAAAAGCAACTTTTTCATCTAAATTTACCGAGCCTTTGATAAAATTTTATGTCGCAAGTATAGCACAATTTCAGTCTTTTCATCATTGTTTAAGTGAAAATTAATCGTATTGGATATATAATCACATTTCTTTTTTAAACCCAAACGGTCGCTTAGCTCAGCTGGTAGAGCGCCACCCTTACAAGGTGGATGTCGCAGGTTCGATCCCTACAGCGACCACCATTTTGAAATCCTTGGATTTCATACTTCTTTAACACTTGCGCTGCGAGTGTGATTTTTGGTGCGACGGTAGTTCAGCTGGTTAGAATGCCGCCCTGTCACGGCGGAGGTCGTGGGTTCGAGCCCCATTCGTCGCGCCACTTCTTACGATGTCTTGCTAGCTCAGTAGGTAGAGCATCTCACTTTTAATGAGGGGGTCGTTGGTTCGAATCCAACGCAGGACACCACTTTTATTACTAATTAAATCGTAAATTCTATATATTGATGTTTATATCTAAAAAGCTAAAAATAAGTAAGTATATAACAAGAATAAGAGCTTTCATGAAAAATAAAATTTACTTTATTGCCGCCGCTATAATATTATTTGCGTGGATATTTTATCTATATAAAGAGCAAAGCGCCTCTCGCGATATAAAAGATCTTTTTATGGGCGATACCGAAATAAAAAAAGAGTGCAGAATTGCTATAATAAGGCAATTTGAAAAGAACGGTAACCCGCGCGCATATAAAAGGTTGAGTTTGGTTTATGGAAAAATTTTAAGCGAAAGACCAACAGAAGAGGTTTTAGATGAGCTAGATCAAGAAGAGATAGAATTTTTGAAAAAATTGTATCCTGATTCAGAAATTTTATCTAAAGAGTTACCAAGCAGAAAATAATCGATTTTTATAAACGCAAATTCGCCATAAAGATAGCTAAAATTAATAAAGAAATGAAAAAGGCGGTGATTAATGGACTTAGAGCTTTTATACCAAAATTCAACGAATTCTGATAAATTTAGCATCAATTCGTTTGTTGGAAAATTTATATATCAAAAAACTTGGTCGGATTGCGACTATTGGGAGTTAGATAAAGCTTTAATGCAGATTTTGAGTTTTTATCATAACAAAACGCTTCCAAAAGAAATTTTCATCGCAATACTAGCGATATTTAATGATGTTATCGGCGTGGAGGACAAATCGGAAATTTATGTAAGCAATATGCTGTGTGCAAAAAACAGCGACGGCGTAGTGCCTAGCATATATGATAGATTTGAAAGATTAAAGGTTCTGTGCAACAGCATCGTATTCAAAGAAGAATTTAGCAATAGCGGTTTTTGGTATGTTCCAAAGGATTAATGCAATGAATCTTGTAAATTTTTATAGAAATACCGCATTTGATGATAGATATGATGCAAATTCGTTCATAGGTATGATTTTAGATAATAATCTATGGTCCGATGATGAATATTGGAAATTGGAAGCCGATTTAAAAAAGATTTTGCAGCATTATAAAAATAAAGAGTTGGACCCAGAAATAATGCAAGGCATTATTTCTATCTCTAATGATATATTTCTAAACGGAAGTTGGCGCGACGTAGATATAGACGCAAAAAGCGAATGTTTTAAAACGTATGAATATCAAGAAGATACAAAGCCAAATATTTTCGATAGATTTCGTCGCATAAAAAGCTTATTATTGGCGGTTGCGTCAGGGGATGAGAATTTTTATAAAATTAAATTTTTCTATGAAAATTGTACGCTAGAGTCTTGTGCTAAAAATAGCAAAGACGGTGCGGTAGTTAAAATTCCATTAAAAGGAAATACGATTTTAAATGAATAAAAAGACGATTTTAACTATTTTATCGGTAATAATCGAAGATGGCGATTATATCTCTTTATGGGAGATCGTTTGGGAATTAAATTCTATTAACGTTGCCAATTCGCTTAAAGTGGCGAAAGAAATTTTATTGTTTTTATACGAGCAAGGTTATATAAGATTGTTTAGTTCAAACTGGGGTTATGATACAGAAATGAAAGAGATATGTGATAAATCTGAAATTTTAAATATTTTAAGAGATGATAAAAGTTATGAGCCGGTTGGCGTAAATAGCAAATACTTTTGTGCAACCGAAACGCAGCAAGGAAGAGCTTATTATGCAAAATAATACTAAAATGCGAAAAACAGTAGTTTGGACGGTATAAAATGAGAATAAAAGCACTTAATCTAAATTTAAGTCCATACGTCTATTTCTTTAGCGAAGCGGAAGATTTTAGGTTTAAGATTTTTAAAGATTTTCAAGCCGTGAGCGGGAAAAGATCGCTGGATTTTTATGAGCTTGAGGCGTTTAGCCTAATGAAAAGCACCGAAGTCTATGAGACCGATTCTATCGCTAGCACATTAATTCATAATTTTAGCTTATGCGATGATAATGTAAGAGATATTTTAATAATGCTATTTGGGCAGTTTTATCTAAATAATTTCATAGATACCGACATAAAATATAAAAATAGCGCTAATATAAATTCAAATATGAAAAAATTTGAAGAATGGAAAATTTTAAGAGAAAATTTCTTTTATAATTTAGATAAATTTATAGCTTGCCCATACGAATATCTAAAAAACCATACTCATGCAGACAGCGCCTTTTGGGAGGAGCCGGATCGGTGGTGCCATTACAATATGTATATATTTATCACGGAATGCGGTAAAAGATATTATAATGAAATTTTAATTCCGAGCCTCTGCAACAAATACGAACACATAGAGGTTGATACCGACGAAGAAGGAAATGTAACGAAGTGGTACGAGACATGAAATTTAGGAGAATAAGCATTTTTAAGCCATTTTATTCTAGCCGTATAAAATTTGTAGTATTAAATTTAGATTTTCAAAATGGGCGGCGATGAGAAATAAATTTAAGGAAAGTGGCGAATGAGACACGGCGATTTGATATTTTTAAATTTGTTCCGTAATTACGAAGATGAATTTGCCGGAGTCGGTCGGTGCGACTTTGTAATTTATTTGGAAGAGCTGGTTAAAGCTGGAGAATATGGTATAGCGCTGGAAGATTTTTTAGTTCAAATGTATGAATATGATATAAAAATTTCTTCTAACGACTTAACAATTATAAAAAATTTATGCGAAGGCGTGAATATCGATAGTAATTTATGGTTGGTTCTAAGGTTAAAGCGGCGGGCGATTAAAATATATCTGAAAGGGGCTCTTATGATAGAGGAATATATAAAAATAATAGAGGATTTTTTGCAAAACAGAATCGACGTATTTGAATTTGAAAAGATATATTGGGATAAATTTATGAATGATAAAAATTTTCCCGATGAATATTATGAGCCGCTTAATAGACTTCTTGCCGATATCGATGAATTCGAACCAGACGAAGAGTTGAGGGGTGATGATACGGTAGGCGATTCATTAAGTGAAGAGGATCTAAGGGGATGCGCGAAAAAGGCTTTAAAACAAATTACACTTTTAAAATAGTAGTTTTATAAAATGATAATTTTTGCGAGAATTTTAAAAATATATTACGATATAATGCGGGCAAAACCCATATCCCAATAAAAGGAAATCCAAATGCAAATTAACGGAAAAGAGATATTTGAAAAAGGCGGTCTTATGTTTTATTTAAGCCTAATGGCTTCTTTTGAATACCAGGATAAATATATCGCTCATCCTACGGCTAAATATTATGAAAGTCCATCTGAAATGGCAGATCTTTTATATACCGAATGCGAAAATGCTTTATTGGAGCGGTTTGAATTTTGTTTCCTGCCATACGAGAGAGATGCACTAAGAGAACTTTTGGAGCTCATAGATAGATACTTTAAAGATCAAAGCTTGCTAGAAGGCATAGGTGAGTATTTGGTATATCACAATAAATCTTGGATAGAGGTCAGAGAATTAGCTTTAAAAACTTTGCATATTTTCGGCTATGATTTGGATGACTTCGACTATGATTAAGTCCGAGAAACCATATACAATAAAAGGAAACCCAAATGCAAATTAACGGAAAAGAGATATTTAGGAAAAGCGGGCTTATGGTTAATCTATGTCGTATGGCATCTTTGGAATATCAAGTTGATCATTTGATACATCCTGCGGTTGAATATTACGAAAGCCCATTGGAAATGGTAGAATTTTTATATACCGAATGCAAGAACGCTTTATTGGAGCAATTTGAATTTTGCTTCCTGCCATACGAGAGGGATGCGCTAAGAGTACTTGTGGAACTTATAGATAAAAATTTTAACGACCGTAGCTTGTTGGAGGCGGACGATTATGAATACCTAGTCCATCACAATCCATCCTGGATAGAGGTTAGAGAGCTAGCCTTAAAGACATTGCATATTTTCGGCTACAAACCATATAACTTTAATTATGATTAGCCCGTATTAGACCTAGCAGAATGAAATTTGTCGTATATATCTTTAATCTGTTGCTATGCCTAAGCGCGCCTGGGCTCTGCTTCGTCATATACGGCAAAATAAAATAGATGTCGCGCAAGCAAATAGTTTCATTTCGGGCGCACTTATGCTGCGCTGTACCATATTATGCGCCGTAACTCAATCTAACGCCGCCAGGCCGTGCTCTAGCCGCTACGTCGCGATATGCTCTATTCCTGCGCCTCAAACCCTTGCGCCGAAATGCCTAGATCATCTTTCCGACGAGTTTTTCTTTAAATTCTTTATAAATTTCAGGCCCCGCGTGTTTGTATTCGCTCGTTAGCTTATTGTGAAATTCCGCCATATCGCCGCCGCTTTCGCGGTAGAGCTTGATCGCGTTTCGCCTTACGGCGCCGTCTTTTAGGTCGCTATCGTAGGCGATGCTCGCGTATCGCGTCCGCGCGCCGTCCTTGATCTCGCGGTAGGCCTCGCAGCCTTTGGCTCTGCCGAGTTTCGCGACGCACGCGGCATAGAGGGCTTGCAGGCTCACGCACTGGGGTATCAGCGCCTCCGCCGCGGAGAGGTCTGCTTTGGCGATTTTAGAATTTGCAGCCTTTTGTTCCTGTTGCACGGCCTTCGGCTCCTGCTTTGCGGTTTTGGGCTCCTGCTTAGCGATTTTTGCCCCTTGCTTTTGAACCTTTGGCTCCTGCTTTGTAGCTTTTGGTTCCGCTTTTTGGACTTTTTTCTCCGCCATGCCGTTTGCTTTGCTTTGTTTTGCGCTCGCTCCTGCGGTATGAGAGGCTAGACTGATCTTTTCAAATTTAGGATTTTTGCGGTAGTTTAGATTATTAAAGAATTCTATCACGTCGTCGTAAAATTTATCGTTGCTGACGATGCCGATCTTGCCCTCCTGCCCGCAGAGTTTGCCCATCAAAAACACGATGATCTTATCGGCGAAGTCCTTTCTTTGCTTGCCGATCGTAAAGACCTCGCCTATGCTAACGCCCATCTTGGATAGGCGCGCAAGGGTCAAGGCGCCGATCTTTTTGGCGGTGTTGGAGACGATATTCAGCTCGTCGCCCTCTTTGAGATTTACGACGTCGAAGATATTATCGACGTCGATATTTTCGTCGTCTATGATAAAGTGCGTCAAATTCGATCCTTATTATTCGCTAAAAAGTCGCCAAAACTCGGGTGCAAATTTCGTCGGCGCAAATTCTATGATCTCGTATTTTGCGACGCCGTTTTGGAAGAATGGATCTTGCGCGATGATCTCATCAAGCTCCGCGCGGTCTTTGACGTTGATTAAGATGATGCCGCCGGTGCGAGGGACTTTGCGCCCCGAGCAGATAAATTTATCCGCCGCATAAAATCGGTCTAAAAACGCGTTGTGCTCGTTGATGAAGCGATCGATTTCGCTAATTTCTTTAACGTAAGTGAGGTTTGCAATAAACATTTTGATCCTTTGTGAGATTTGAAGCGCGATTTTAGCATAAAATTCCAACGGATAAAATTCCCGCCGGAATTTTCGTGCGCTACGTTATAAAAAATATCGGCGAAATTCCGATTATCGCGCACGCAACTGCTGCGTAGCGAAGCTTTATCGCAGCAAGCGCGCAGATGTTTGCGAGCGCGAAAAGAAGCGGCGGAATTTGCGCTTGAAAACTCGGCAAAGTAAAATTTAAAAACGCAAGCAGCGGCGTATCGAGCGCGCCGCCGAGTCCGAATAGATGCAAAAATATGCTTAGCGGATAAAATATCACGAACACGTATCCCAGCGGCATGACGCTAAGCTGCTGTAGCGAAGCGGTCGGGAAGAAATAATAGACCGCTACGTTCATACTGAGCCAAACGTAGAGGTTAAAAAGTATGACGTTCTGCCAGAGCTTAAATTTTGGTGCGAAGTGGTGCAGGTAGAGGAAGATATACAGCACGCCGAGGCAGGAGAAATAAAATCCGATCGAAAAAGCTAGGTGCGGGAAAAATGCAAGCAGAAGCACGATCGTTAGGAAGAGGTTCGTAAATTTAAGTACGTAGAAATTTCGCATCGCGAGGTAAAAGCCCACGCAGCACATCGCAAGCGAGCGTAGAAAGCTCGGCGTAAAATCGAGTACGAAGAGATATCCGCTCATCAGCACGATCACAAAGACGCTAAGATCGCGCCTCGCGCTGCGGTATGGAAAGTAGCGATCCTGAAAATAGCGGTAGATCGGCATTGCAAGCAGAAAGACCGTGCTAAAGATAATGCCCAGATGAAAGCCGCTGATCGAGATGATATGCGCTATGCCCCAGTTCGTCACGCTAGCGCGCAGCGGTTTTGAAATTTCGGTCGCAAAATACAGCGCGGAGTAAAGATCCGCCGTCATCTCATCTTCGTGCTGGGCTCGGACGAACTCTATGGCGTGCCATTTTGCCCCGGAGGGTGCGGTCTCAGCTGAAATTTTAAAATTTGGCGCGTAAAAGCGCTGCTTTAAAAAATCCAAAAATTTTACGTTTTTCGTTACGATGCCGATATTTATGCGCGCGAAGCGGTGAAATTCCCGCCCGAGCCCGGCAGTCGTGTAGAGGGTAAAATCCGCCGTTTTGAGCTTTAGCACCGTGTAGGTGCGACCGCGCTCGTTCGTTTTGGCGTAGGCGTTTAAAATTTGCGCGTCGTAAAAAGCGTAGTTTTTCGCGCGAAATTCTCTGAGCTCATAAAATTTCACGCCTAAGTTTATCGATAAAATTCCAAGTAAAATGAGCAGAAAGTATAAAATTTCGCGTTTAGAGTAAAAGAGTTGAAGCTTCACGGGCGGTATTTAAGTTCGCGCATGCGGTAGAGTTTTAAAAGCTCGCGTGCGGCGAAATTTTAAAATTCCAAGGCTCTATGCCGCACCGCCCAGTGGAATTTTCCGGCAGTACGGCATAAAACAAGCCCGTCTTAGCACGAATAATTCGTCGCAAACTCAAACGGCGTAGGGCGCGCCTCGTAAGGCCAAACCTGAGTTTCAAATTTAAAATGCTGATAGGTTTCGATAAAAAGCTCGCTCATTATTGGGCGCAGATACTCATTATCGCGGATCACCGCTTCTAGGCTGCCGCGAAGCGTGTGCGGAAGCTGCTCGATGCCGCGCTCGCGGATCTCATCGAGGTGCAGCTTGAATAAATTTTCATCCATCGGCCCCACCGGCTCGGTTTTGTTTTTGATACCGTCGATGCCCGCCATAAGCATCGCCGCAAACGCCAAATACGGGCACGCGGTGCTATCTGGGAAACGCATCTCTGCGCGCACGGAGTGCTCGCCGCTGCCGTAAGGGATGCGGATCGAAGCGGAGCGGTTTTGGCTCGAATAAGTTAGAATGGACGGCGCCTCAAAGCCCGGGATCAGACGCTTGTAGCTGTTGGTGCTTGGGTTCGTAAACGCCGCGACGCTGCGCGCATGCTTTAGCACGCCGCCGATATACCATCTTGCCGCGTCGCTTAAATTTGCGTAGTTGCCCTTTTTGTAAAAGGTATTTTTGCCCTTTTTCCAGATCGATTGA
The DNA here is from genome assembly GCF_963518785.1 of uncultured Campylobacter sp. Classification (NCBI taxonomy): domain Bacteria; kingdom Pseudomonadati; phylum Campylobacterota; class Epsilonproteobacteria; order Campylobacterales; family Campylobacteraceae; genus Campylobacter; species uncultured Campylobacter sp. The sequence goes on along the minus strand of NZ_CAUQKJ010000008.1, from coordinate 50,560 downwards.
TGCACGTGCATTCCGCTGCCGTTATCGCCGTAGAGAGGCTTTGGCATAAAGGTCGCGGTCTTGCCGTTTAGGTGCGCAACCATCTTTACGACGTATTTATATTTTTGCACGTTGTCGGCGGCCTCGACGAGGGTTCCGTATTTGACGCCGATCTCGCCCTGTCCTTGCGCTACTTCGTGGTGGCAGATGAAGGTCTCAAGCCCGATTTGTTCAAGTACCTTTAGCATCTCGGCGCGCAGATCGACCATCGAATCGACGGGCTGGACAGGGAAGTAGCCGCCCTTTACGCCTGGGCGGTGGCCGCTATTAAAGCCGTCTTTGTAGTTTTTGCCGCTGTTCCAATGCCCCTCTTCGGTATCTACCTTAAACATCGCGCAGTTCATATCATCGATGATCTTTACATCGTCGAAAACGAAAAATTCATTCTCCGGCCCGAAATAGCAGGTATCTCCAAGACCCGTGGTTTGCAGAAACTGCTCGGCTTTTTTGGCGATCGAGCGCGGGCATTTTTCATAAAGTTCGTTTTTATAGATGTCGTAAACGTCGCAGATGACGATGATCGTAACGTCCGCGGTAAATGGATCCAAAAACGCCGTCTGCACGTCGGGCTTTAGCATCATATCGGATTTATCGATCGGCTGCCACGCCGCTACCGAGCTTGCGTCGAATGGAATTCCGTCGGCGAAGTCCTTCGGCAGGCGCTTGTAGTTGTAAGCGACGTGGTGCCAGGTGCCTTTTAGATCGGTAAATCTAAAATCCACGAACTCGACCTCGTTTTCATCGCAAAATTTAAAAAATTCCTTCACGTCATTAACAAATTTTCCCATATTTTTTCCTTTTTTCCGCCCATGTTCGGGCTAAATTTAACGGCGGATTTTAACATTATTTAGTTGAAATTCGACTTTATCTGCGCCGTTTTGCGCGCCGCGATTTTTAAAATTTCTCGCCGCCGCGCCTTTTTAAATTTAAAGGTGGCTGCCGTAAATTTACGCCAAATTTACGAACTGCCGCTCGCGATTTTTGAAAACTGCGATCCGCTCGTAGCCGAACTCGCGCGCTTTGGCGTAAATTTTATCGTAGTTTAGCGCTACTTGAGCTACCGAGTGCGCGTCCGAGCTAAGTGTGATCGGCACGTCCGCATCCGCTAGCATCTGCAAAAGCGCGTCGCTTGGGTAAATTTCATTTGCGGGTTTGCGAAGCCCTGCGGAGTTTAGCTCCACGACGATACCGCTTTTTTTGATCGCGTTTATCGCGCCACCTGCCAAAACTCTAATATCTTTTTTCGGAGTAAATTTAAAAATTTTAATCAGATCTATGTGCCCTAAAATGTCGAATTTACCGCTTCTACATAGCGCGCAGATCAGCGCAAAGTATTCGCGATAAACGTCGTCTATTTCGCGCCCGCTCCACTGATCTAAAAATTCCTCGTTATCAAAGCCCCAGTTGTTTAAAAAATGCACCGAACCGATGAGATAATCAACCTCGCGCGCGAAAATCCGCTCATCCATTAGCTCTTTTTTCGTCATAAAATCGACCTCGTATCCCAGCCGCACGTCGATCCGCCCGCTAAACTCATCTCGCAGATCCCTAATCATCCCCTCGTAAAGCTCCATCTGCTCGAAGCTCATTCGGTATTTTTGATCGAAGTTCATCGGCGCGTGATCCGCAAAGCCGAAAATTTCTATGCCTCGTGCGATTGCCGCTTCCAAATACTGTCGCGGCTCGCCGTTAGCGTGGTTGCAAAGATAGGTGTGGTTGTGTAGATCGACCCTCATCGCGCCTCCTTAAATAAAATTTTGGCTAAATTGTAGTAAAATCGCGCTTAAAAAATCACTAGGAATGTATTTGAAAAAACCCGAACTCTTAGCTCCTGCTGGGAATTTAACGAAACTAAAAATCGCCCTGGCTTACGGCGCGGACGCCGTGTATGCGAGCACCGGCTCATTTTCGCTGCGCCAGCGAAGCGCGAAGGAATTTAACAAGGAAAGCTTCGCGCAGGGCGTCGCATACGCGCACGAGCGCGGCAAGAAGCTCTATGCAACCGTAAACGGCTTTGCGACCAACGGCCAGCTAGGAAACATCGAAAGGCATTTGGAATTTCTTCGCGACCTGCGCGTAGATGGAATTTTAGTTGCCACTTTAGGCGTCGCAAGCCTCGCGCGAGCAGTAGCGCCGCAAATTCCGATTCACGTCTCTACCCAAGCTAACGTGCTAAATTATCTCGACGCGCAGGTTTGGGCGGAGCTGGGCGCCGTTCGCATCGTCGCAGCGCGCGAAATGACGCTCAAAGACGCCGTGCAGATCAAAGATAAAATTCCAAACTTAGAGATTGAAATTTTCGTGCACGGCTCGATGTGCTTCGCATACAGCGGGCGCTGTCTCGTAAGCGCGGTGCAAAGCGGGCGCTTTAGCAACCGCGGAAGCTGCGCGAACGACTGTAGATTTAACTACGAGCTTTACGCTAAAAATCCCGAAACTAGCGCGCTTTTCCGATTACAAGAGCGCGAAGGCGAGGGCACTTTCGTAATGAACGCGAAGGATCTTAGCCTAATTTCGCACGTGCAAAAGATCATGCAAACGGGCGCGATCGACAGTTTCAAAATCGAAGGACGCACCAAGAGCGAATACTACGTCGCGTGTGCTACGAACGCTTACCGCGCGGCGATCGACGATGCCGCGGGCGATAAATTTGAGGCTGGGATCTACGAGCGCGAGATTGCGACGCTTAAAAACCGCGGTTTTAGCGACGGATATTTGATAAAACGCCCGTACGAGCGAGAGGATACGCAAAATTTAGACCGAAGCATCGAGCTTGGCACGCATCAGGTTTGCGCGATCTCGCAGGACGGCGAGTTTATAAGCGTCAAGGATAAAATTTTACCCGGCGTTTCGTATGAAATTTTCGCTCCGCGCGGCTTTGAAATTTGCCCTTGCGATAATGAAATCGGCGAAATTTTTGAGCTTAGCGGCAAGCCATATTTGAAATTTAAGAAGCTGCAAAGCCGCAGCGGTAAGGAATTTAGCGAGATTCACAGCGGCAATCTAAATGAGATTAAGCTGCCTGCGAAGCTCGCGGAGTTTTGCTTTTTAAGAAAGGAGATAGAATGAAATTTGTTTCTATAATAATGGGCTCAAAGAGCGATTACGAGGTCGTTTACGAGGCGGCTAAAATTTTAAACGAATTCGGCGCGCCGTACGAGATGATCGTATCTTCGGCGCACCGAAGCCCCGCCCGCACGGCTAAATACGTCGCGGATGCCGAGAAAAAAGGCGCGCAGGTTTTCATCTGCGCGGCGGGCATGGCGGCGCATCTTGCTGGAGCGGTCGCTGCGAATACGACCAAACCGGTGCTCGGCGTCCCGCTCGGCGGTAGCGCGCTTAGCGGCGTAGATGCGCTGTATTCGACCGTGCAGATGCCTGCGGGTATCCCCGTCGCGACGCTTGCGATCGGCAAGGCGGGAGCGAAAAACGCGGCGTATCTGGCGGTGCAAATTTTAGCTCTAAGCGACGAAGTGCTAAGCTCGAAGCTAAAGGCGGATCGCGCGGCAAAAGCGGAGGCTCTGAAAAAGGACTCCGAGCAGATCGAAGTGCTGCTTGAAGGCTAGGCTTTGAAAATTTTAAAATTGCGCGAGAGCTTTGAAATTTGCGGGCCAAAGGCTCGTACAAACAACGCGGATGAGATGAGCGGGCGAGGGGTGATCGCAAATTTGTGGGGCGAGTTTTTAAAATTTAACGCTAGAAGAAGCAGCGCCGAGAAAAGCGAAATTTATGCTGCGTATTACGACTATGAAAACGGCGCACAGGGCGAATACTCCGTGCTAATAGGCTCTTGCTCGAAAGAACAGCACCATAAAGAAAGCCACGACGAAACTTGCAAATCCGCGAAGCAGTGCTGCAAAAATGAGCGCGATGAAACCTGCGATAAATTACGTATTGAAGCGGGCGATTACGCGGTTTTTGATTTTGCGAACGAGCCTATGAGAACTGGCGAATACTGGGCTGAAATTTGAAAAATTTAAGAGCCGCGAAGAGCCTTTGAGACGGACTTTGAAAAGCACTCGGAAGATAAAATTTAAATTTACATATCGATAAAAGGATAAAAATGACGTTTTCACAGATTATTTTGACACTTCAAAACTACTGGCACGAGCAGGGCTGCTTGCTCGTTCAGCCCTACGATATGCCAGCGGGCGCAGGCACCTATCATCAGGCCACCTTTTTGCGCAGCCTTGGAAGTAAACCTTGGCGCGCGGCATACGTAGCACCCTCGCGTCGCCCCACAGACGGGCGCTACGGCGAAAACCCAAACCGCTTGGGCGCGTATTATCAGTTTCAGGTGATCTTAAAACCGAGCCCCGATAATATCCAAGAACTCTATCTAAAAAGCTTAGAGAAGCTGGGGCTAGATCTTAAAAGCCACGATATCCGCTTCGTAGAAGATAACTGGGAGAGCCCGACGCTAGGGGCCTGGGGGCTTGGCTGGGAGGTTTGGCTAGACGGCATGGAGGTGACGCAGTTCACATATTTTCAGCAGGTAGGCGGCATCACGTGCGAGCTAATTAGCGGCGAGATCACCTACGGGCTTGAGCGCTTGGCGATGTATCTGCAAAACAAAGACGACGTTTACGACATCGTCTGGGACGACAAGGCGGGGCTAGTAACCTACGGCGACGTGCATAAAAGAGGCGAGTTCGAGTTTAGTAAATACAACTTCGAGCTTGCGGACACCGCGATGCTTTTTAATCAGTTTGAAAACTGCTTCGGCGAGTGCAAAAGCATCCTAAAGCACGGCCTGGCGCTTCCCGCGTATGATTACTGCATGCTTGCGGCGCACACGTTCAACGTCCTTGACGCGCGCGGAGCGATCTCAGTCACGCAAAGGCAGGAGTATATTTTAAAGATCCGCGATCTTGCCAAAAACTGCGCGCTTTGCTATGCAGATCCGCAAAAATATGTCGCCGATCTTTGCGGCACGGCGTGCGGCGATAAAAAAGGCGGCAAAGAGGGCGGCGCGGCGCCCGCTTCCTCCGCAGGCGCAAATTTAAAAAACGCTTGCGGCAAGAAAAACGCCGCAGACAAAGCGAATAAAAGCAAAAAGTGAAATTTATGAAAACGGGCGAAATTTATGAAATTTTAAACGCCGCCGCGCCATTTTGCGACGCGGAGGCGTGGGATAATAGCGGGCTAATGCTCGGAAGCTTGGATGATGAAATTTCAAAAATCTATCTAAGCCTCGACGTTACTAGCGAGCTGGTGCGCGAGGCGGAGGCGGGCTCGCTTTTCGTGGTGCACCACCCGCTGATTTTCAGCCCGCTAAAATCGCTCGATCCGCGGCTATATCCTGCAAATTTGATCTATGAGATGATCCGCAAAAATATCTCGCTTATCGCGATGCATACGAACTTTGACAAGCACGTTTTAAACGGGTTCGTAGCGCGCGAAATTTTAAAATTTGAAATTACGGATGAGCGGGAATTTTTAGTTTTCATGCGCGCGGATTTGAGCTTTGAGGCTCTGTGCGCGGATATAAAACGCAAGCTTGGCATCGAGCATCTGCGCGCCGTGAAGACGAAAAATTTCATCCAAAATATCGCGCTTTGCACCGGTAGCGGAAGCGAACTGAACCAAAGCTTGGGCGTGGATTGCTTCATCACGGGCGATATAAAATATCACGCGGCGCTTCAAAATTTAGAAAACGGCGTGAGTTTAATTGATATAAATCATTTTGAAAGTGAGCGCTATTTTGGGCGCGCGCTCGCACCTTTCTTGCAAAAAAGCGAAATTGAAGTTATAATAAGCGAGCAAAAAAATCCATTTACGTATTATTAAAGGAAAAAGATGAACAAATATTTAAGCCAATTGGTGCAGCTTTGCGAATTCGATAAGCAGCTGGACGGATTTAAGCCTAAAATCGAGGCTGCGCAGGAGAGACTAAGCAAAAAAAGCGGCGAAATTTCAGGCGCAAAAGAGCAGATCGAAACTCTAAATGCGGAGATCGCCGAGCTAAAATCTCAAATTTTACAAGCAAACGCGCAGCTGAGCGCCTTTTCGTCCAAACTAAAAAGCACGGGCAAAAAAAGCGGCGCGGCAAAAACCGAAAAGGAGATCAAAGCTCTTAGCGTCGAAGAGGACATCGCAAAAGAGCAGCTCGAGGCCACAAACGAGGAGATCGAAAGACTAGAAAAGATCGTAGCCGCAAAAGAGGCGCTCGTAAAAGAGCAGAGCGAAAAGCAAGAGGCGCTTGAGGCCGAGCTAAAAAGCTTGCAGGAGCAGGTAAGCGCCGAGATGGGCGAGGTCGAGGTCGCTCGCGGCGGGATCTACGCCAAGCGCGATAAGCTAATGCAGGCGATGAACCCAAAAACCGTCTCATTCTACGAAAAGATTCGCAAGTGGGCGGGCAATACGGCGGTCTCGCCGGTGCGCAAGCAGGCCTGCTACGGCTGCTTTATGCGCATAAGCGACAAGACCTATTCTGCGGTCATCAAAAGCGACGACATCGTAACCTGCCCGTATTGCGGCAGAATTTTATATAAAGAAGCTGAGTGATCTACACCGCCTTGGCGTTTTTGGCGTGGCTCGTCGCTGCGCCTTTTATTTTTATCCTAAGCTTTAAAAAAAAATACCGCACGAGCCTGAAGGCGCGATTTTTTCTATACAAAAACCCTAAATTTAGCCCCGCAGCGGTGCACTTTCACGCTTGCAGTTTGGGCGAGGTAAACGCTCTTGCTCCGCTAATTTCTAAATTTGAGAGCGTCGCGCTTAGCACGACCACACAGACGGGCTTTAATGCGGCGCGCTCTCTCACGCCGAACTCTCGCTACCTGCCGTTTGAAAACTGGCTTCCGTTTTGGCTTACGGGCAGCCGCGTGCTGGTGATCTTTGAAGCGGAGCTGTGGCTAAATTTAGTGCGCTGTGCCAAGGCGCGCGGAAGCTACGTGATCCTGCTAAATGCGCGCATTAGCGACCGCTCGTATGCGAGTTATCTGCGTTTTAAGCTTTATTATCGCAAAGCGTTTGAAAATATCGATCTGGTGCTTGCGCAAAGCGAGCTTGATGCGGCGCGGCTACGGGAGCTCGGCGCAAAAAATATAAAGGTTGCGGGCAACATAAAAAGCGCAAATATCGCCGTTGCAACGAAGGATTATTCCGCCGCGGCCGCAAATAGCTTCGTGCTTACGATCTCAAATACTCACGAGGGCGAAGAGGAGCTTATTTTATCAAATTTAAACGATTTTATAAAATTTCGCAGCTCGCAGAGTGCTCTCGAAAAAGACCCGCGCGCAACGGACTCTCATGGGGATAGGGGCTTGCCTGGGGCTGAGCTTCACGGAGAGACGAGCTCGCTTGAGCCGGTAAATTTAAACGCGGCTTCTTTGGATGGGGCTATTCCAAGCGATGCTTCGTCCGCCGTGCCGAATACGGCGCCTTTAAACGGCGCGTCTTTAAATTTTACCGCACCGAATACGGCGACTTCGACTGCCGCGCCGCAAAAGCTAAAAATCATCCTGGCGCCGAGACATCCGGAGCGCTTTGAAAAGGTACGTGAAATTTGTGAGATTTGGGCGCGCGAGCATGAGCTTAGCTTTGAACGATTTAGCGACGGCGCGGGGCTTCGGAGCGATTTTATTTTGCTAGATGCTTTCGGGGAGCTAGCGAACTTTTATAAAATTTCAAACGTCGTGATCTTGGGCGGCAGCTTTTTGCGCAATATCGGCGGACATAGCCCGATCGAGGCGGCGAGCTTCGGCGTGCCGATCATCAGCGGGCGATTTTTTCATAATCAAAAGGCGCTGTATGCACTCGTACAAAACATCGCTCTGTGCGGCGCGAACGAAATTTCAAACGCTTTAAAAGAGCCGCTAAAGGGCACGCGGATAGATAAAATTTGCGATTTGCAAGAGATAGAAAATTTAATCAAGGAAAGAATTTAATGCAAGAAAAAGCCTATAAGCTGCTGGCGGCGCAGGAAAATATCTCGCACAACGAAGCCAAGGCCCTCATCGACGCGGGGCTTGTGAGCGCGCGCGGCGCAAAGATCGCTCTAGCGCGCGAGATGCTCGGCGAAAATACTAAATTTAGCGTGATGAAGCCCACAAAACCTGCGATCATTTACGAGGATGAGAACGTTTTGGCGGTCAATAAGCCGCCCTTTATGAGCAGCGAAAATTTAGAAAAAATCTATAAATTCGGGCTTTTAAACCGCCTGGATAAGGAGACTAGCGGCGTCGTGCTGCTATATAAGAACGAGGAATTTCGCGAGGCAGCGATTGCGGAATTTAAAAATTTGCGCGTGAAAAAAAGCTATATCGCAATCGTTAAAGGGATCGTGAGCGAAGAGATGAAATTCGACGAGCCGATTTTGACGATAAAGACCAGAAGCGGCGCGTTTTCTAAAATTTCGCCAAACGGCAAGAGCGCATTTAGCGAGGTTTATCCGCTGATGATAAGCGGCAAAAAATCGCTCGTAAAAGTGCGGATCGAGACGGGTAGGACGCATCAGATCCGCGTGCATCTGGCAAATGCGGGATTTGGCGTAATAGGCGATGAAAAATACGCTAAAAGCCGCGCGAAGCGGATGTTTCTGCACTCGTACGAGACTGAAATTTTAGGGCTTAAATTTAAAGCTCCACTAGATAAAAGCTTCAACGAATTCGGCTTTGAAATTTCTAAGGATCTCTGATATTCAATGGCTTTTAAGTTAATTTTAGGTAACATCGCAAGTTTAAAAATTTTATAAGGGATCAAAGTGTTTGAGATCATAAGCGAGTCGTTTAAAAACGCGGTCAATAAATTAAAAACAATCGATGACGAAAAAGCTTTAAAAAACGCCTTGGAGACGCTAAAAAAAGCGCTTTTAAAGGCCGACGTGCACCATAAAGTCGTAAAGGATTTTTTGGCGCTTGTCGAAGCCGATCTTCGTATCGGTACGATAGGACAGAAGCCGTTTTTACAGTCCATCAAGACAAATTTGACTAAAATTTTAACGGCGCCTAGAGGCAGCAGTCAGGGATTTGTATTCGCTAGCACGCCTCCTACGGTAGCTTTGATGACGGGACTTCAAGGAAGCGGAAAATCCACAAGCACGATAAAACTTGCAAACTATCTGAAACTTCGTAAAAAAAAGGTCTTGGTCGCTGCGTGCGACTTGCAGCGCCTAGCCGCGGTCGAACAGCTCCGCCAGCTGTGCGAGGCGAACGAGATCGAGCTATTTTTCATCGAGGGCGAGAACGATCCGCTAAAGGTTGCGCAGAAGGCGCTAAGCAAGGCTAAGAGCGGGCTTTATGACGTACTGCTCGTAGATACGGCGGGACGTCTTGCGATCGATGAGGCGCTAATGGCACAGCTTGCAGAGATGAAAAAAGCTCTAAATCCGCATGAAATTTTTTACGTAGCGGACGCCATGAGCGGTCAAGACGGCATTAAAACGGCCGCTAAATTTGATGAAATTTTAGGCCTTACGGGCGTGATCTTAAGCAAATTTGACGCAGATACCAAAGGCGGCGTAGCTCTTGGTATCGCGCAGCAGTTGGGCATTCCGCTTCGCTTTATCGGAACTGGCGAGAAGGTGGCAGATCTGGAGGGCTTCATACCCGATAGAATCACCGGCCGCATTATGGGCGAGGGCGATTTAGCGACGCTGGCCGAGAAAACAAGCGCCGTTTTCGACGAAAGAGAAGCCAAGGCTCTAAACAAAAAGATCAAAAAGGGCGAGTTTAATTTCAACGATTTCGTAAATCAGCTCGAAAGCGTGAAAAAGCTCGGTAATATGAAAAATTTAATCGGTATGATCCCGGGGCTTTCCGGCATGGCGAATAAGATAAAAGATATCGATTTGGAAAACTCAAAAGAGATACTTCATATCAAAGCGATGATCAATTCTATGACGCCGAAAGAGCGCGAAAATCCCGATCTGCTAAATAATTCGCGCAAGCGCAGACTTGCTGCTGGTGCTGGGCTTTCGCAGGTGGAAGTAAACCGCTTTTTGAAGCAGTTCGCGGGCGCTTCGAAGCTTGCGAAAAAATTTTCGGGCAAGGGCGGCATGCAGGGGCTTGCCTCGATCACTCAAAGGCAAAATTTACCGAGATAGCCTCTCGGTAGAGTTTGCAGATGTTTAAGTTTTAGCCATCTGCAAGTTCTAAAACTTACAAAAATTTAAGGAGAAAAAATGGCAACAGTTGTTAGGCTTACAAGAATCGGAAGAAAGAAGCAGCCTTTTTACCGCATCGTGGTAACGGATAGCAGGAAAAGACGCGACGGCGGCTTTATCGAGACGATCGGCTTTTATAACCCGCTAAAAGATAGCGATAATATTAAATTCGACGCGGAGCGTTTGGCATACTGGAAGAGCGTAGGCGCGAAGTTAAGCGATAGGGTCGCTCAAATCACAAGCAAATAAAATGGTAGAAAATTTTATAAAAGAATACGCAAAGTTGATCGCTGACTATCCGCAGTCCGTTTCTACGCAAAAGCGGGTCGGTGAAAACTTTACTGAGATCATCGTCTATGCCGACAAGGCCGACACCGGCAAACTCATCGGCAAGGACGGCAAAATGATAAACGCCATAAAGACCGTCATCATCGGCTATAAAGCAAAAGATCCGATTAATTATAAAATTACCGTCAAAGCCAAAGATGCTTGATGATCTTTTAGAGGTCGCGAAGCTCGGTCGGACTATCGGTCTAAAGGGCGCGGTTAAAATTTTCGATCGCAGCGACTTCCCTTCTCAGTTTAAAAAAAGCGCCAAATTTTATCTGCGAAACGGCGAAATTTTAGAAATTCTATCCTTCAACGGCGCGAACTCTAGCGCTATTTTTAAAAATTACGAAAGCGTAGAAGCGGCGGCAAATTTAACCAACCAAATTCTTTACCGAAGCAAAGAGGACACGCGGAAATTTTGCAAATTGCAAAAGGGCGAGTTCTTTTACTTCGATATTATCGGGCTTGAAATTTATGAAGACGGCGCTGTTTTGGGGCGCGTAAAGGACATATCGCAGATCGGAAGCGGTTATCTTTTTGAGATAGAAACGGATGAAAGCTTAATCTCGCAGGCTTTGCCGAAAGAATTTTTTATCCCATACGTGGACGCCTATGTGAAAGAAATTTCGCTTAGCGAGCGTAAAATTTTTACACAAAATGCGCGCGCGATTTTGGAAAACTCATGAATTTTATCTTTGTTTCGCTGTTTGAAAATCTCATCGCGCCGTATTTTGAGGACTCGATTTTAAAGCGCGCGGTCGATAAGAAAATAATCTCGACGCATTTTTTTAACCCGAGAAATTTCACGGTAAATCGGTATAAAAAGGTAGATGATTATATGATCGGCGGCGGTGCGGGGCTTTTGATCGGCACGGAGCCGCTTGCCGGAACGATCGAGCAGGTAAGAGCTAAATTTAAAAACGCCAAGTTTATCTACCTCTCGCCCGCAGGTAAAAAATTTAACCAAAACGATGCTAAGCGCTTAAGCGGCGAAGAGAGTCTATGCTTTATCTGCGGGCACTACGAGGGGATCGATGAGCGCATAGTCGAAAGATATGTAGATGAAATTTTTTGTATCGGCGATTTTGTCCTTACCGGCGGCGAGCTCGGCGCGCTTTGCATGTGTGATGCGATAAGCCGCAACATAAAGGGCGTTTTAGGCAACGAAAGCTCGCTCGTCGAAGAAAGCTTTGAAGGCGGAATTTTAGAGGCGCCCGCATTTACAAAGCCTGATGTTTTTGAAAATTTACCTATAGTTTCAGAGTTTTTAAAGGGTAATCACGCTAAAATGCGCAATTTAAAAAACCAAATGGCGCTATGTAAAACGAGGTTCTTCCGCCCGGATATGTACCGAAAGATCGCCAGAAATAAAGGAAATTTATGAAAAACAAGTATATTCAAGCGTTTGAGGACGCTCAAATCACAAGCAAAAGTGTGCCTGATTTTCGTGCCGGCGACACCTTAAAGGTAGCCATCAGGATCAAAGAGGGCGATAAGAGCAGAATTCAAAATTTCGAGGGTACCTGCATTGCGCGCCGCGGAAACGGCGTCAGCGAGACCTTTATCATCCGCAAGATCGGCGCAAATAGCGTCGGCGTAGAGAGAATTTTCCCGATCTACAGCGAGAGTATCGAAAGCATCGAGGTTCTAAGAAAAGGACGCGTTCGCCGCGCGAAGCTATTTTACCTACGCGACAGACGCGGTAAAGCGGCTAAAATCAAAGAGCTTCGAAAATAATCCTTTAAATTTACGCTTCCTAATTCAAAAAGCAGCTTCTTTTATAATGCGCGAGATTTTAAAAAATTTCGCGCAAAATCCACTCGCAATTAAATCTAAAATTTTACAACTTTCGCATTAAAATTTTTAATTTTAAACTGCCTAAAATCGCCTTTTTCTATAGAAAAAGATAAAATATATCCTGATTTTATTTGCGTTTAAAAATATTACTATAAAATGCAAATTTTAATTTAGAAAGCTCGTGCTAAATTCGAGGATTCGGCCGAGTAAAAATTTATTCAGTAAAGAGCGAGATGTGATTTTTTTAGGCATTGACGTAGGATCAACCACTGTCAAAACAGTAGTTTTAAACGAAAAATATGAAATTTTAAGCAAGAGCTACGAGCGGCATTTAGCAAAGCCCAAAGAGCTGGTGCTGGATAAAATTTTGCAAATCCAAAAAACCTATGCAGGCGAGCAATTTAGCGTCGCCATAGCGGGTTCGGCTGGCATGGGTATCGCCAAAAATTGCAAAATTCCGTTCGTCCAGGAGGTTTTTGCTACCTCGCTCGGCGTCAAACGGATGTTTCCGAAGACCGACGTCGTCATCGAGCTGGGCGGCGAGGATGCTAAAATTTTATTTCTCACGGGCGGACTTGAAGAGCGGATGAACGGCTCGTGTGCGGGTGGCACCGGTGCATTTATCGATCAGATGACCAACCTTTTGCATCTGGATATCACGGAGCTTGACCGCTTAAGCTTTGCGGCAAATAAAATTTATCCGATCGCCTCACGCTGCGGCGTATTCGCCAAAAGCGACATTCAGCCGCTACTAAATCAGGGCGTTAGAAAAGAGGATATTTGCGCTAGTATCTACGCCGCGGTCGTCGAGCAGACGATTTCTGGACTCGCGCAGGGTCGGGAAGTTAAGGGCAATATCCTGTTTTTGGGCGGTCCGTTGTTTTTCCTAAAAGGTCTTCAGGCGCGCTTTAAAGAGGTGCTAAAGCTCACCGACGAAACTGCGACCTTTCCCGACATTGCGCCTTATTTTGTGGCTTACGGCAGCGCGCTGTACGCAAAAGATACGGGCGAGACGTTAAATTTAGAGGAGACGATCGCGCTTTTAAAAAAGGAGCCCGATAGGACCGCGCTGGAAGCCGAGCCGCCGCTTTTCAAAGACAGAGAGGAATTTGACGAGTTCACCGCTCGCCACGCCCGCGCAAGCGTGCCTAAGGTGGATATCCACACTTACAGCGGAGATGCGTATTTGGGCGTGGATTGTGGTAGTACTACGATCAAAGTCGTGCTTATGGGTGCAAACTACGAGCTGCTGTATAAATTTTACTCCTCCAATAAAGGCGATCCGGTCGATATCCTGCTGCCGCGTCTTAAGGAGCTATACGATCTTTGCGAGGGTCGCATCAAGATCAAAGGCAGCGGTGTTACCGGCTACGGCGAGGATCTCATTAAAACCGCCTTTCGCTTTGATTACGGTATCGTCGAGACGATCGCGCATTACAGTGCCGCACGCCACTTCAATCCGAAGGTGGATTTTATCATCGACATCGGCGGCCAGGACATCAAGTGTTTCTCCATTAAAGATGGTAATATCGATTCTATCGTGCTAAATGAGGCATGTAGCTCGGGCTGCGGCTCGTTTTTGCAGACCTTTTCAAATTCTTTGGGTTACGACATTAAAGATTTTGCAAGCTTAGCCCTTTTTGCGACCCATCCTGCCAAGCTTGGTAGCCGCTGCACGGTATTTATGAACTCTTCGGTCAAGCAAGCCCAAAAAGACGGCGCTACGATCGAGGATATCAGCGCGGGCCTTGCTATTAGCGTCATAAAAAATGCGATTTACAAGGTCATCCGCGTGCGAAACGCCGACGATTTGGGTCAAAACATCGTAGTGCAGGGCGGTACTTTTTTAAATAACGCCGTGCTGCGCGCGTTTGAAAAAGAGCTCGGCAAGGACGTGATCCGTCTAGATATCAGCGAGCTTATGGGCGCATACGGCGCGGCGCTTTTTGCTAAAAATAACGCAAACGAGCGTACTGATATGATCAGTCGTGCAGAGCTTGAAAGCTTCACTCATCGCAGCGAATTTAGCGTCTGCAAGCTCTGTACGAACAAATGCTCGCTTACGATCAGCTACTTCGGCGATACTAAATTTGTCTCGGGCAATAAATGCGAGCGCGGCGCGGGCAAGGAGATCCGCCACGACATTACGAATTTATTTGAGTTTAAAAACGAGCTTTTGCGAAAATATCGCAAGCCGCCGAAGCAAGACGCGCCGCGGGTCGGAATTCCGTTTGTTTTGAATATGTTTGAGATGATCCCATTTTGGAGTGCGTTTTTTGAAAATTTAGGCATGAGCGTCGTGCTGTCGCAAAAGCCGCGAAAAGAGACGCTGTTTTTAGCAAGCCAGAGCATCCCGAGCGACACCGTCTGCTACCCGGCTAAAAGCGTGCACGGCCACATCTACGATCTGCTAAATAAGAGCGTCGATTTTATCTTTTATCCGTGTATGAGCTACAGCCTCGATGAAAATATCAGCGAGAACTGCTACAACTGTCCCGTAGTCGCATACTACCCCGAGCTGATACGCGCGAACGTAGGCGCGCTGGAGGAGAAAAAATTCCTCTACCCGCACGTGGATCTTAACATGCAAGATTCTTTTTGCAAAACGATGCAGGCTGAGCTCGCGAACGCCGGGTATAAATTTCATTCCGACGCTGTGAAAAACGCCGTCTTGCAAGGCCTTAAGGAGCTGCAAAACTATAAAAATACCGTTTTAATAAAAGGCGAGGAGACCCTAAAAGAGATTAAGGCTAGCGGTGCGTCTGCCGTCGTGCTAGCGGGTCGTCCGTATCATATCGACAAGACGATCAACCACGGTATAGATCGCTATCTAAATTCCTTGGGCTTTATAGTGCTTAGCGAGGACGCGCTGCCGCTTAGCAGGGTGCAGACGAAGAGCCTTAATCAATGGACCTACCACGCCAGGCTTTATAGCGCGGCGCGGTTCATCTGTAAATACCCGCGCATGCAGCTGGTGCAGTTAGTCAGCTTCGGCTGCGGGATCGATGCGATCACGGGCGACGAGGTGCGCGACATACTGCGTCAAAACGGTAAAATTTACACTCAACTTAAAATCGACGAGGTTACGAACCTAGGTGCGGTCAAGATCCGCCTGCGTAGCCTAAAAGCGACTATGATAGAGCGCGAGAGGCAAGGCGCGCAACAAGAAGCAAGAAAGGATGCGCGCTAATGTTTGCTAAATTTACGAAGGATATGAAAGCCACCCACACGATATTAATCCCCACGATGATCGATCCGCATTTTCGCTTTATGCAAGGTGTGCTGCGCGACGAGGGCTATAAGAGCGTCTTGCTCGGCGAAAATCGTCAAAATATCGTCGAGGAAGGGCTTCGCAGCGTACATAACGACATGTGCTACCCCGCGCTGCTCGTCATCGGGCAGTTTATCGATGCGCTAAAAAGCGGCGAGTTCGATACGCACAAAGTAGCGCTTCTCATCAGCCAAACGGGCGGCGGCTGCAGAGCGAGCAACTACATAAATTTGCTTCGCAAAGCGCTTGAGGACAGTGGCTTTAGCTACGTCCCCGCGATCTCGTTAAATTTCGGCTCGCTAGATGAGAATGAATTTAGCCTTGGCAAAAAATCGCTTCTAAAGCTCTTCGCCGCGATATTTTACGGCGATTTGATGATGGGGCTGTATAATCAGTGTAAGCCCTACGAAAAGATCAAAAACCAAACGAATGAAATTTACGAACTCTGTGCCGAGCGGATCAAAAATTTGACCGATCAAAGATCGTTTTTCAATCTCAAGAAAAATTTCAAATTTATCCTCTCGCAGTTCGCTAAAATCGAGCGCGACGATAAGCCGCGAGTGAAGGTAGGCATCGTGGGCGAAATTTATCTTAAATACTCGCCCATCGGCAACAACGGCCTAAACGCTTATCTCATCCGCGAAAACGCAGAGCCCGTAAATACGGGGCTGATGGACTTCGTGCTTACCTGCATCTACGATGCGGTCTACGACAAGCAGCTTTACGGCAAGGGCGGCGCGGCGTATTACGGCTCGCTCGCGGTCGCTAAGGTAGTGGAATTTTTCCAGCGCATGATGATTAAGCAGATGAAGCGCTTCGGCTTTCGCGCGCCGAGCCCATTTAGCGAGGTTCGCGCCGCCGCCGACGGCTACATCGGTCACGGCGTGAAGATGGGCGAGGGCTGGCTGCTAACGGCGGAGATGGTCGAGTTTATGCGCCACGACATACAAAACGTCGTGTGCGCGCAGCCCTTCGGCTGCCTGCCAAACCACATCATCGCGCGCGGAATGATCCGAAAGATCAAACAGAACTACCCGCAAGCAAACATCGCCGCTATCGACTACGACCCGGGCGCAAGCGCGGTAAATCAAGAAAACCGCATAAAACTGATGCTTGCCAACGCAAATAGAAAGTAGCGCGCCGCATATCAAAAAGGGCTTTGGAATTTTAAATTCTAAAGCCTGCCGTAAAATTTTAAAATTTAAAAGCAAGCTCGCGATGATGGTTAAATTTTGACGCACAAATGGCTCGCTTCCTTTCGCGAAATTTCCTCGAGATTTTAAAATTTTAAAATCTTGGCAGCGCCATTGCGCTTATTTTGCCTTTTCCGTGCGTTTTGGCTTCAATTCTTGCGAAATTTCATCGGAATTTTATGGAAGTCCGCGCGAAATTCTACGCGCCGCCGCCATAGAATTCCGCCGCAGAATTCTATTCCGCTGCGCCGTAAAATTCCACTCTCATTAAGGCAAAATTTAATACAATCCGTCTTTAAATTTTACGAAGGAAGTTTATGAAATTTTGGATTTGCGGCGCGGTTTTGGCACTATGCTGTGGGATTTTTAGCGGATGTGCGAGTAAGAATTTGCCGGGCTACATGCAAGGGCGCGAGCATATCATCGCTATGAGCGCGGCGTCTGGCGGTCAGCTGCGTATGAGCGGCGAGATTTATGATTACGTATTTGATGCGAATCTTAGTGCCGTGCGAGCCAAGGTCGCAAGCCTGGCGTCGCTGAATAAAGACGCGATAAGGCGCAACGTAAGCATGCTCACGATCGACAGATACAACGAGGGCAGTGATGCCGCGTATATCCAGCACGAAATCGAGCTCGTAAAATACGATCTGCCACTATCCGTGCAGGCTAAGCTGATGGATGATCCAGAGCAGCTTGAGCCAGCGTATAGCTCTACGTTTCGCTACTCTTATCTGATCGAAGGCAAATATTTTAAGCGCCTAAAAGATCACGACGAGCTGCGCAGATCACACCGCCTAAGCGTGCCGATCGAGTACCCTGCGCGTATAGCGGTCGATAGCGGGATCAAAAGCGAGCGCGATGCGAAAATGGATACCGACATACAAGGACTCATCGTAATGCCGCTAATGATGCCGGTGCTGCTTTTAGGCAGTATACTAGACGGCTAAAATCGATTGAATCACGGAAGTGAAATTTTATTGATTTAAATTTTAAAATAGTGGCGGACAGAGAGGGATTTGAACCCTCGAGCCCCGGTTAGAAGCTGCACCCTTAGCAGGGGTGTGGTTTCGGCCACTCACCCATCTGTCCACAAAAAGAAATCGCATTATACATAACTAATCTAATAATGGGCTTAAATTAGCCCAGCTCGCAGAATTTATCACTGCGCGGATATTTGAGCTGGCGGCACAAAGAGCTATAATGAGTTAAAACATTCGGCGGAGATAATTTATACTTGCTTACACAGCTTATGCGAAACTTAAAACTTACGCGAGCTTTTAAAGCCTGTGCGAGTAAAAAATTTGCGTCCATGCGTTATTTTGCGGCAAAATTTTAAAATTTTAAATTCAGCCGGGCGCGAATTTTAAGATCCGGCTTACAAACAAAATTTCAAAACCCCGTGTAAGCGCAAAATTTTAGGATTTAGGGTTTTACGATCTGCATAATTCTGAAATTTTAAGCATATTTAAGCTTTAAAATTTTGAAAATTTCAAAGCTTAAAAATTTCAATAATTTTGGTTGCGAGGATTTTAAAATTTGGAATTTTTTAAAATTCCAAATTTTAAGATTGATGACACTCTAAGATCTCGCAAATATAAAAATCTAAGAATTCCAAAGGCTAGAAATTTTAAAATTTTAATATCAATCAGATTCTAAAACCCCGTTAGCTAAAGCCTTTAAAATCCCAAGAATTCCAAATATGTGCGATTTATTCGCCTAAAGCTTTGTCGATGAGCTTGACGTCTTCACTTGCGCTGCCGTCGATGACTAGGGCTTGATCGCTGCCACTCACCGCACTTTTTCCGTTAAATTTCGCACCCACTTCGATGCCGAAGCTTTGCGATAGCACATCGCCTACGAGCACACCGCCGCCTAGCAGCTCGACGAGCTCGGCTTCGATATTGCCGAAAAATTTGCCACTGATTACGATATGTTTGGCTCTAATCGAGCCGCGCGCGGTACCGTTTTTACCGATGACGACGGTGTTATCGGATATCACGTCGCCTTCGACATTGCCATCGATATGCAAAATGCACGACAGGTGCAGCTCTCCTTTGATGAGCGTGCCTGACGAGATTATTGTTGTTTGAGCGGTGTTTGCATCGCCTTTATTAAAGATTGCCATGGGACATCTTCCTCCTTAGTAAAAATTTCTTTGTAATTTTTTTCGTTCCAGTTGATAAAATTTAGCGGATCTAACGGCAGCTGCAAAAATCTAATCTCGTAGTGCAGATGAGGTCCGGTGCTAAGTCCGGTGTTACCGCTAAAAGCGATAAGATCGCCTTTGTTTACAAACTCGCCTACTTTGCGAGTTAAATTTGAATCCAAATGCGCATATCGTGTCGTAAAGCCGTAGTTGTGGCGGATCTCGACTAGATTGCCATAGCCCGTAGCGCCCGCGCCGCTGTATTGGATGATGCCGTCTGCAGGCGCGTAGATAGGCGTTTTGGGCGGCGTACGTAGATCAACGCCTGGGTGGAACTGCTTACGTTTTAAGATAGGATGGTTGCGCCAGCCGAATTTCTCGCTGAGCTGATGAGTGCGCATGACCCTGCCGTTTGGGATCTGCATAAAAATTTCTTTTATCAGCGCGTCGGAGAATTTTTCGTTGATGATCTTTTGCGCGCGCTCTTTAATCTCTTGTTCGGAAGTGGGCTTGATGTGAGATAAGCGGTCGATCGCGCGCTCATCCTCCTCAGGATCGAGCCCAAACTGATGCTCCAAATCCGAAATTTTACCCTCGATGGCTTCAAATTCCATCTGACTTGCCGCGATACCGTCGCGAAGTTTTTGATTTAGCTCGTTAAGCTCGGTTTTGGTTCGCGAAAGGCTGTCGATTTTTGATCCCAAATACCTGATATACAGCGCACCCGTGACGAAAACAGTAAAAACAAATAGTACCAAATATAACGCGATCTTTTTGATGATTTGCGAGAGCAAAAAATTCCTAGAGCCGTTAAGGTCGGTTATGGTTATCATAAATTTGTTTTTCATAATGCGGCATTATAATGCAGCATAGCTGAAATTTCAAAAAAATTGTAGATAAATTTAAAAGCCATTTAATTTCAAAATTTCACTAAAAGATAAAATTTATTATTTAGTATAATTATAATTTAAGCAAATCTTGCTATAATTACAGCAATTTTAAATAAAGGAGACACAATGTCAAAAACAGTAAAACAACTAAACAAACTTCAGGCGGACGCTCATGCGTTCTTTATTGCATTCCACGATTATCACTGGAATGTTAAGGGCTTACAATTCGCACAGGTTCACGCTTACACCGAGAAAGCATACGACGAGATGGGCGAGCTTTTCGACGATATGGCTGAGCGCGCGCTTCAAATAGGTGGCAAGGCCGTAACTAAGGCTAAGGATCTAATTGAGCTTTCAAAAGACGCTCCGATTAGCGTAAAAGACAGCTATAGCGTATCTGAGGTACTTGAGGATGTCAAAAAAGCCTATGAGTATTTGGTAAAAGAATTTAAAAAGCTTCAAGAAGTAGCCGAAGAAGAGGGCGACGATACGACTTCAAATATTGCGCAGGATCACTACGGCGATTATGAAAAACGCCTATGGATGCTAAGCTCAATGCTAAGCAAATAATCCTCGTAAATCCTTTCAAAATTTTTAGGGGCGCATGCCCCTAAAACTTAAATCTACTATTTAAATTTTTAAAATTCTAAGATTATGATTTCACACTAAAATTTTAAATTCTGCTTGAAAACTAAAGCCGAATCGCTCATTCAAAGTAAAATTCATGTAGATTTTAAATTTCATATCGTTGAAATTTAATTCATTCGCCATGTAAAAACATAACTCTTTTTGTAAAGCTCGGTTTCATTTAAAATTTTGCCGCGTCGTTACAATTTCTTGCCGATTTCAGATTTCATAGCTGTATAAATTCTAAAAGCCAAGGCTTTATAGTTAAAAAACGGCATTTGCTAAGAGCTCGCTTGTGATAAATTTATATTGCTCTTTAGCATCTAATGATAAATTTTTAGCTTGTAGTTTTACTATTTTGATTATTTTTAAAACTTCGGTATTTATAAATGAAGCGGAATTTTAAAAATTTCAAAGAATTTTGCAAATTCCGCAAAATTTTGCAATTTCACGGAATTTTGATTTTAATAGAATTTGGTTCGAGCCTTAAAAATTCTCTTCGGTATTTCGGTCGCTGACACGGTCCCATGGTAGCTTCATTCCGCCCAGGATATGAAAGTGCAGGTGCATTACTTCTTGACCTCCGTTTTCGCCGCAGTTGCAAACGAGGCGGTATCCGCTCTTATCAAGCCCCATTTTGCGAGTTACTTCTTGGATGAAAGCGCTCATTTTGCTCATCACTTCAGGTGGCGTTACTTGGAAGTTTTCGTAGCATTTCTTGGGGATCGCCAGGATATGGATCGGCGCTTTTGGGTTGATGTCGTGGAAAGCCAAAAATTCATCGTTCTCTAACACTTTGTTACACGGGATTTCGCCGTTTACGATCTTTTCGAAGACGTTCATTTTAGATCCTTTTATGAGGGTTGAAATTTAGCCGCGATTATAGCCAAAAAATCCAAACACGCAAATTTACCTAGCTTTTATCAAATTTTAACTACAATCGCGCCATTAAATTTAACCACAAGGATAGAATTTGCAAGAAATTAAAGCAAAAATCGATGCCGCATCGAGCTTAAGCGAGCTGGAAGCCGTGCGCTTGGAGCTTTTCGGCAAAAAAGGCATCATAACGGCGCTTTTTTCCGAGCTCAAATCCGCAGCGCCCGAGCAGAAAAAAGAGCTTGCCGTAAGCGCGAACGAAAAGCGAGATTATTTCAGCGAGCTCATCGCTGCAAAAAGGGCGAGCCTGGAAGCAGCAGAGCAAAAAGAGGCGATGAAAAATGAAGCAATCGACGTCACGCTTTTTAACGAAAACGTAAACTGCGGCGCGCTGCATCCGGTGATGGAGACGATGGATAAGATCATAGACTACTTCATCGCGCAAAATTTCAGCGTCGAAAGTGGCCCGCTCATCGAGGATGACTTCCATAATTTTGAGGCGCTAAATTTACCCAAATACCACCCTGCGCGCGACATGCAAGATACGTTTTATCTAAATGATGGGCGGCTGCTACGCACGCACACCAGCGGCGTTCAGATCCGCACGATGGAGAAATTTAAAGCTCCGCCGGTGCGTATGATCGCCCCGGGCGCGGTCTTTCGCCGCGATATGGATCTAACCCACACGCCGATGTTTCATCAAGTAGAAGGTCTCGTAGTCGAGCAGGGAGACCGCGTGAGCTTTGCAAATTTAAAATACGTTTTAGAGGAATTTTTGCGCTATATGTTTGGAGACGTAAAAGTGCGCTTCCGCCCGAGCTTCTTTCCGTTTACGGAGCCTAGTACCGAGGTCGATATCAGCTGTATTTTCTGCCACGGCGAGGGATGCCGCGTTTGTAAACAGACGGGCTGGCTCGAGGTGTTAGGCAGCGGCGTGGTCGATCCTAACGTCTTTAAAGCGGTGGGCTGGAAAAACGTCAGTGGATACGCATTCGGGCTCGGCGTCGAGCGTTTCGCGATGCTGCTGCACGGTATTCCCGATCTGCGCTCGCTATTTGAAGGCGATATTAGATTATTGGAGCAGTTTAAATGATAATAACGAGAAATTGGTTGCAGGAGTGGATCGACATAAGCGAAATTTCAAGCGAAAAGCTGCTTTCTACGCTAAATTCCATCGGTCTTGAGGTTGACGCTCACGATAAAATTTCGCTTCCCAAAGGCGTCGTAGTAGGACTCGTAAAAAGCAAGCGTCGACACGAGAATTCCGATCATCTAAACGTTTGCGAGGTTGATGTCGGTAAGCAGAGCCTGCAGATCGTCTGTGGCGCGAAAAATGTCGAGGCAGGGCAATATGTTGCAGTTAGCCTAATCGGCGCCGTACTGCCTAGCGGCCTTGAGATAAAGCCTGCCAAACTTCGCGGTGTGGAGAGCTACGGCATGATCTGTTCGGCAACGGAGCTTGGGCTTGCCAAGACGAATGACGGCATTATGGTGCTTGATAGCAGCATCGGCGAGCTCGTGCTCGGCAAGGAGCTGCGCGAGTATGAAATTTTTAACGACGATCTTATCGAGATCGAGCTTACCGCCAATCGCGGCGACTGCCTTAGCATCTTAGGCATAGCGCGCGATCTAAGCGCAGCGCTTGATCTGCCGCTAAAGGAAAAGCACGAGTTTGAAGATGCCGACGGAGCGCCTGGTATCGGTAGAATTTTAAGCGTACGTGCAAGCGATGAGGTAAGCGCTAAATTTGCTTTTCGAGCTTATGAGATCAAAGGCGAGCTGAAGTTAAATTTAAAGCAGACCTTGCGTCTTGCAAGCGTTGGTATTTTGCAAAGCTGCGCGGTGCAAAATTTCATCAACTACGCTACTCATTCTACTGGAGTGTTGCTGCGCACTTATGATTTTGAAAAGATCGCTTCCGCAGATGGCAAGGTAGCGCTTGATATAAAGCCCATGCCAAACGGTGAGTTCGGCGTTTATGCGGGCAAGAGATTGCTTAGCGTAGCAGGAATTTGCCAAGACGCGGAGCTAAAGGCGTGTTGCAGTAGCAAAGTGGTGCTATTAGAGGCAAACTACACCGCGCCACTAATTATCGCTAAAGCAGTAAACGAAAACAAAAGCCTAAAAGGCGACGAGCATGTGTATCGCTCAAGCAGAGGCAGCGAGCCAAAGCTTAGGCTAGGGCTCGATCTGCTATTTAGATTGCTAGTAAAAAATAGCGCCGTTAGCCTATATGCGGGCACACAAAAGATTTCAAATGCTTTGGAGCCGCTTATCGTGGGCTTTAGCGAAAAAGAGATAAACTCAATGATCGGCGCGCAAATTCCGCGCGATAAGATCGTAAAAATTTTAAAAAGGCTGGGCTTTGATGTGGGCGTCGAAGCCGATCTTATCACTGCCAAGGTGCCGCCTTTCCGCCACGATATCGTAAATTCCCACGACGTGTGCGAGGAGATCGTGCGTATCGTAGGCATCGATAATATCGCCGCTGCGCCGCTAAGCTTCTACGAGAAAAACCGCTTAAACGATACCTACGTAAATTTACAAAACGGGCGCAAGCTTCGCAGCAAGGCGGCAGCAGTAGGATTTTTCGAGTGCGTACATTATGTATTTGACGACGGCAAGGCGCTAGAAAACTTAGGCTTTAAGCCGTGCAAGGTTAAAATTTTAAATCCGATAAACGGCGAGCTGGACGCGCTAAGACCGACGCTGATTAATCATCTGCTGGAATCTGCTGAGCGAAATTTAAAGAATTCTCGCAGAAGCGTCAAGCTTTTTGAGCTAGGAGAGGTGTTTGATGCGGACGGCTCGCAGTGCCTAAGACTGGGCTTTATTGCTAGCGGACTAAAGGCGGAGCCCTCTATCGCTGCCGGCGCAAAACCTGCCGCAGTGGATTTTTTGTATTTTGCAAATTTAATCCAAAGCGTCATCGGTAAATTTAATGTCAGGCTGCCTGGCGAAAATTTGAAATTTTTAAGCGAATTCGAGCAAGCTCAGATTGAGCAGGGCGGCGAGATAGTGGGCTTTATCGGGCGCGTGGATTACGCCGTAGAAGCAGGGCGCGATCTGGATAAAAGCTATCTGTGCGAGATCGATTTTTCCAAGCTTAAATTTGAAAATATAGTAGCGGATGTTTATTCGAAATTCCCTAACGTATCGCGCGATCTAAGCATTTTGGTGCCGAGCGGAATGCGCTTCGAGCAGATTAAGCAGTGTATAGACGCCCTTAAAATCGAGGCGCTAAAGGAGCTTATCCCAAGCGATCTTTATAGTGACGAAAGCCTGGGTGATTCAAAGAGCCTGACGATCAGACTTGTATTTCAAGACCTTCAAAAAACGCTCTGCGACGAGGAAGTCGCAGGCTTTACCGATAAAATTTTAGCCGCGCTTAGCAGCGAGTTGGGACTTGGGTTGCGATGAGAATTTTTGCGCAAGCAAGCCCTTTGCGGGCGGAGATTTCAAATATCGCCGCAGACAAATCGATCTCGCACCGTGCGGCGATCTTTTCGCTGCTAGCAAGCGGAGCGAGTAAAATTTCAAACTATCTAGCCGCCGAGGATACGCTAAATACGCTAAAGATTGTGGAGCTTTTGGGCGCTAGCGTACAGCGCATAGGGGGCGAAATTCTAATCACTCCGCCGGAGGTTATCAAAGAGCCTAACGTCCCGCTTGATTGCGGCAACTCTGGCACCGCTATGCGGCTATTTATGGGCTTTTTAGCAGGATGCGAGGGCTTTTTCGTGCTGTGCGGCGATCGGTATCTAAGCGAGCGTCCGATGAGGCGCGTTGCGGATCCACTTTGCAAGGTGGGCGCTAAAATTTACGGACGAGAAGGCGGCGAAAAGGCGCCTATTGCGGTGCTCGGGCAAAAGCTCGGATATTTTGAATACGCGAGTAAAATCGCGTCCGCGCAGGTTAAGACCGCTCTGATTTTAGCGGCCTTGCGCGGCAGCGGGTGCAGGTTTAGCGAGCCCGAGCTTAGCCGCGATCATAGCGAGCGGATGCTAAAAGTGATGGGCGCGCAAATTTCACGCAATGGCCTTGCGATCGAAGTCGCGTCGCTTAGCTCGCCGCTTAGACCGCTTGAAATTTTTATCCCAAACGACCCCAGCTCGGCGTTTTTCTTCGCCATAGCCGCAGCGATAATCCCAGGCTCGCGCATCGTGCTAAAAAATATGCTGCTAAACAAAACTCGTATAGAGGCGTATGAAATTTTAAAACGCATGGGTGCTGAAGTAAAATTTCATAAAACGAGCGAAATTTACGAGCAGATCGGCGATATAGAGGTCGCTTACGCGCCGCTTCACGCCGTGGAGGTGAGCGAAAATATCTCGTGGCTGATAGACGAAGCGCCTGCGCTTGCGATCGCCTTTGCCTGCGCGCAGGGAAGTAGCGTGCTTAGAAATGCCGCCGAGCTGCGCGTGAAGGAGTGCGACCGCATAAAAGTAACCTGCGAAGGGCTTCGTGCCTGCGGTATTAAGGCGCGCGAGCTACAAGACGGCTGGCAGATCGAAGGCGGCGAGGCGAACGCGGCGATCATCACGCCGTGCGGCGACCATCGTATCGCGATGAGTTTTGCGATTTTAGGCTTAAGATCGGGGATGATCGTCGAGGATAGCGATTGTATCGCGACGTCGTTTCCGAACTTCGCCGCGATTTTAAGACAGATCGGAGCCGGCGTTGAAGATTGAGATGGCAAAAAGCTACGGCTTTTGCTTCGGCGTCAAGCGCGCGATCAAGATCGCAGAAAGCGCCGGCGAGGCCGCTACGATTGGTGAACTCATACATAACGCCGAAGAGATCAATAGGCTAAGGCAAAATTTCGGCGTCAAAACCCTGGGGGGCGTTAGCGAGATCAAGGACGAGCAAAAGCTCATCATCCGCACTCACGGCATCCAAAAGGACGATCTACAAAACCTAAAAGCACAAAAAAAGCAGCTCATCGACGCTACCTGCCCCTTCGTGACCAAGCCGCAGCAGATCGTAGAAAAGATGAGCGCGGAGGGCTATGATATCGTAATCTTCGGCGATAAAAATCATCCCGAGGTAAAGGGCGTGAAATCCTACGCAAAATCGCGCGTATTCGTGATCATGGATACGAAGGAACTGCAAGACGTCAAGCTTGGACCTCGCGTCGCACTCGTTTCGCAGACTACGAAAAAGATAGAAAGCTTTACCAAAATCGCGGATTTTTTGATGCAGCGCGCGAGAGAGCTGAGAATTTTTAATACGATTTGCAATGCGACGCTGGAAAATCAAGAGGCGGTAAAAAGCCTGTCGCAAAAGGCCGATGTGATGATAATCGTAGGCGGGAAAAATTCCTCCAACACCAAGCAGCTTTTTTTAATTTCACAAAATTTTTGCAAAGACAGCTACCTTATAGAAAACGAAAGCGAGCTTGAGCGCTCGTGGTTTGAAAACAAAAGCCTCTGCGGCATCTCCGCAGGAGCTAGCACGCCCGATTGGATCATCAAAAAAGTAGTGGCGCGAATCGAAAATTTAACGCAGAATTTATAAGCCCTCTTATCAAATTTACTCTTAGAAATTTATCAAATCGAAAGCAAATTTTAGCTAGAATCGCGCATTTTAGTTCTTTTCAAAAAAGCACAAATAAATTTAAAGGAAGCATATGGCTGAGGTGAACGAGAAGGTTCAAAACCACGCAGAGGAAGATTTTGCGACATTGTTAGAGGAGTATGACGCCGGGAAGTCTCGCGACGAGGTTGTCACAGGTAAGGTTATCGCCCTTAAGGACGGCGAGGTTTTCATAGACGTAGGCAGGAAGTCGGAGGGCATTTTAGATGCCGCCGAGGTGAGCGACGATCAAGGAAACCCGCAGGTTAATGTAGGAGATGACATCAAAGTCGCTATTATCGGAAGCAGAGGCGGTCGCCCGGTCGTATCGTATAAAAAAGCCCTAAAGAAGGAAAAAGTAAAGGCGTTCATCGACTCCTATGATGAAAACGCAGAGAATGTCTATGACGTTAAAATTCTATCATTTAATAAGGGCGGTTTCGTTTGTGCTAACGCAGATGATGTGGAATTTTTTATGCCTCGCTCGCAAAGTGCGCTTAAAAATCCCAATGGCGCCGTCGGTAAAAATTTCAAGGTAAAGATCATTAAAGTTGATAGAGACGAACAAAGCATCGTAGTATCGCGTAAGAAGCTACTTGATGAGGATCGCAAAGCAAACAAAGAGGCGATCGAGAAAGTAATCGCTACTGAGGGCATTATCGAAGGCGTCGTAAAAAAAATCACTACCTACGGTATGTTCGTAGACGTAGGCGGCGTGGACGGACTCGTGCACTACAGCGAAATTTCATACAAAGGCCCGGTAAATCCGAGCTCGCTCTACAAAGAGGGTGATAAGGTTCCGGTTAAAGTTATCAAATATGACAACGATAAAAAACATCTCTCTCTTTCGATAAAAGAGGCGATGCCCGATCCTTGGAACGAGATCAAAGATAGCCTGGAAGTAGGCGATACTATCCGCGTAAAAGTAAGTAATATCGAGCCTTATGGCGCGTTCGTCGATCTTGGCAACGACATCGAGGGCTTTTTGCATATTAGTGAAATTTCGTGGGATAAAAATATCAAAAATCCGAAAGATTTCATCAGCGAGGGCGAGGAGCTTGATGTCGAGGTCGTAGAGATCAACCCTAGCGAGCGCAGATTGCGCGTAAGCCTTAAAAATTTACTCACCAAGCCGTTTGACGAGTTTGTTGCTAAGCATAAAGTGGGCGACGTGCTAAAAGGTAGCGTCACTACGATTACAAATTTCGGCGCGTTCGTAAGGATCGACGGTGTAGAGGGGCTTTTGCATAACGAAGACGCTTCGTGGGATCGCGGCGAGAAGTGCAAAAATTTATTCAAAGTGGGCGACGAGATCGAGGTTAAGATCATCAAGATCGACAAAGACACTCAAAAAATTTCTCTAAATCACAAGGAGCTCGGCGATAGCCCTATTAGCGATTACGCCAAGAGCCACAATCAAGGCGATGTCGTAAAAGGCAAGATCCGCGATATTAAAGAGTTTGGAATTTTTGTCGAGCTGGGAGGCGGTATCGACGCACTTATTCGCAAGGAAGATCTTGGCAACGTAAGCGTAGATAGCGTAAAAGTAGGCGACGAGATCGAGGCTGCGATCGCTTTCATCGATGAGAAGAAAAATAGAATTCGCCTAAGCGTGCGCAGACTGGCTCATCAAAAAGAGCGCGAGGCGCTAAATGAGATCAATAGTAACGACGATGAGAAGCAAAGCCTAGGGGATCTGATCAAAGATCAACTAAATAAATAATTCCTCCTGCAAGGCATCCCCGCCTTGCGGACCCACTTCTAAAGGTTAAATTTAATGAAAACTATCATAGTCTGCGACGCAATCCACAAAATCGGTTTCGATCTGCTTAAGCAAGAATCGGACATTAAAGTAATCGACGCTACGAACGTGCCCAAGAGCGAGCTATACGGAATTTTAGGCGATGCGGACGTCGCGATCACCAGAAGCTCTACGGCGGTGGATGAGAAATTCCTTAGCGCAGGCACCAAGCTAAAAGCGATCGTGCGCGCGGGCGTAGGCGTCGATAACTGCGACATCGACGGCTGCTCCAAGCGCGGCATTATTTTGATGAACGTACCTACCGCAAATACCATTGCCGCGGTCGAAATGACCATGTGCCATCTGCTAAATGCGGCGCGCAAATATGTAAATTCCTGCAACGATCTGAAAATTAATAGAATTTGGAAGCGCGAGAAGTGGTACGGCGCCGAGCTTTATAAAAAGAATCTCGGCATCATCGGCTTTGGAAACATCGGCTCGCGCGTGGGGGTGCGCGCGCTTGCGTTTGGGATGAACGTCATCGCCTATGATCCGTATATCGAGCCTGAGAAGGCCACGAAGCTCGGAGTAAAATATACGAAGAATTTCGATGAAATTTTATCTTGCGACTTCATCACGATCCATACGCCGAAAAATCAAGAGACGATAAATATGGTAGGCGAGCCGCAAATAGCGAAGATGAAAGACGGCGTGCGTCTAATAAACTGCGCTAGAGGCGGGCTGTATAATGAAAAAGCGCTCGCAAACAATCTACGCAGCGGCAAGATCGCGTATCTCGGCATCGACGTTTTTGACAAAGAGCCTGCGACCGATCACGAGCTTTTGGATATCGAAAATTTAAGCGCGACTCCGCATCTTGGAGCAAATACGCTCGAATCGCAAAGCAATATCGCCCGAGAAGCCGCAGAGCAGGCGATCAGCGCCGCGCGCGGCTTAAACTATCCAAACGCTTTAAATTTGCCGCTTAAGCTCGAGGATTTGCCGCGCGGTATCGAGCCGTATATAAATTTAGTCTCCAAAGTGGCCTATCTTGCGGCGCAGATCAATAAAGGCCCGATCAAATCGATTCGCATCGAGGGCAGCGGTGAGGTAGTTCAGTATCTAAAATCGATGCTCGTTTTTGCAATCGTAGGCGCGCTGCACGATTCTTTGGGCGATTCGCTAAATTACGTCAACGCTAAATTTCTTGCGGATGAAAAGGGGATTGAGACGAGCTTCGGCGAGCTTGCAAACAGCGTCTATAAAAGCGAGATCGCGGTAAAAATCATGACCGACGAGGCGATCTCAAACGTCGCGGGTACCGTCTTTGACGGCAGCGAGGAGCGTATCGTAAATATCGGCGGATTTAAGACCGATTTTAAGCCGAAAGGCAAGATGATAATCTTCAAAAACACCGACGTACCGGGCGTTATCAAATCCGTAAGCACGATCCTAGCCGACGAGAACATCAATATCGCGGACTTCCGCTTAGGCAGAGGCGAGGAGGGGGACGCTTTGGCGGTCATTTTGGTCGATTCCGAAGTGCAAAAAAGCACGCTTGATAAGCTGGCGGCGCTTCAGACCTGCCTAATGGTGCGCTACGCGGCGCTTTAATGCCTTCTCTGCCAAAGAGGCGGAATTTTAAATTTCGCCTCGTTTTAATTCTTTATAATTTGAATTTGTAATCCAGCCTATGACGGCGTTTGATGAGGCGATGCGGGAACGCGCGGCGAGGATTTTGCGAAATTTGACGTAACGTGCAGAGCCGCGCTTGCGGTACGTTGCGGTATGCGCTAGGCAGATATGCTTTAGCTCACGGCTTGTGAAAACGCCGCGAGCGCTCTAAATTTAACTCTCGCCGCGGGCTTGCTTTTAAATTTTAAATTTCGTCCTTGCAGAGCCGCTTTAAATTTCATAATCGCGAGCGCCGCCGATTAAATTTTGCCGCTATGCGGGCTTGGCGCTCAAAGCCACTGTGCCACGATACAAAACGCGGTAAAATTTATTTACGAGACACGGGCGCTTTTGTTTCAAAATTTATGCGCGGCAGGTACTTCATCTCTCGCTAATCGTATTGCCCGTTTAAATTTCAGGTAGCTACCGAGAGATTGCATTGCTGATTAAATTTAGGACGGCTGCCGAGAGATTGCGCCGCTGATTAAATTTTACGTTTTTGCCAAAATTGTGCTTCGCCGAAAAATTCCGCCCGGCCTAAATTTGGTCGATGCAAAATCAGCCGCAATGCGCCCTGCTAATTTGTGAGTTTAAGCGTTTCGATTAGGCTTAAAATTTTGCGGATCTGCGTTTGGTATTCGCGCGCGAGCTCTATGCTAGCGGGCCTATCAAAAAGCGTAGTTTCGAAAAGATCGGGCGCACCGTTTAAAAATAGATATAAGCACTCATCCATAAATACCGCGCTCAAGCTGAACTCGCCGCTCGTTTCGCGATTTATTTCGCGCAGACGCTCCATAAACGCGGGCGTTAGCAAATAGCGCGCTTCTACTTTGTCATCCGCAAACACGCGAAAATCGCGCATAAAATCCACATCGTCCATCATCTCTTTTGCGCCGAAGATCTTGGCGTTTAGCTCCCTGCTTACCACTATCGTTTTGCCCGAGGTTTTTTTTCGCGAGCTCGCAGATCAGTACGTTGCCGTCAAAGTCCATATAGTTATCGTAGAATATTTTGATCAACATAATCGCCGCTATTAGCGGATTATCCGTTTTCATGTAAAACCTACCATTACTATGTACCTCGCTGAGGCTAAATTTAATCCCGCAGTACACGCCCGCAATCCGATCCTCGCTTTTGATCCTAGATTTCCTATAAATTCTAAATTTTTGAAATTCCTCTTCTTGCATGCCGGTATATGGATCGTATTTTAAACCGGCATCTATATCTTTTATTACGGCGCGGACGAATATCTCTTTATAAAATTTGTAGTAGCGAATTTCCGCTTCGCTTTCTTGACTGGCGCAATGCATAAGAAATATCCAAAAGATATGAAAAAGGATCAAGACGCTCGAAAATTCGGCAATTTCTATTAGAGGAGTGTCTGCTTTAACGCAGTTTAGAAACACTAATACGAACAGGACCGCAAAAAAGGCGGCTATACTGAGGTAGCGGTATCTATTAAAAATTTTAGCGCACGCTTTTTGCTCGATTAAAGTTTGTGAAATAGCATCTTGCAAAGAAGGCGACATATCTATCCTTGAGAAAAATTTCGCCCGTATTGTAGCAAAATTTAACGTGATTTATAAAGAGCGAATTCCGCTGCTTAATGAATAGTCGGGATCGAAATTTAATTTACGCGGGTCCGTGCGGCGTAAAATTTTAAAATCCTACTCTTTGAAATTAGATCCGCACTGGATTTAAAATTTAACGCATTGCATAAACTTATATTTCACGCGAGCCGCTTTTTAAAATTTGCATTAAAACCTTGCGATTACAGTATCCTGAGGGTGTCTGAGATGAAATACATAAAAATCCCAAGCCCGAACATCACGAAAAGCCCCGCAAATTCGATGTAAAGCTTCAAGCTTACGAGCCGCTTCGAGCTTAGCTCGTTTGCCTTCGCGCCGAAAAGTGCGGCTAAAAATATCACGACGCTCATTCCAAAACCGATGAAAAGCGCACTTGCGACGCTAAGCGCGAAGCTTCCGAGGCTGAAGGCAAGTACAAAAATCAGGATCGTGCCGGGGCAGGGCACAAGCGCCGCTGCAAGCGCGATAAGCCACTCCCGCCCTTTCTCGCCGCCGCCAGTCGCGCCATTTTGCAGCGAGCGAGACGAGGTTTGGTTTTTGGAATTTGTAGAATTCAAAGTCTGTTTTTGCTCGTTTTGGCTAGACGAGTTTTCTTCTAGGCTTGCGGTTAAATTTGAATCCGAATTTAGCTCCGCCGTTGCGGTACTTAAATTTTTGGTATCCAAATACTGTGCGGATTCGCCGATAGGAGTTTTAAATTTAGAAAATTTATAACTCTTTGACGCTGCGCCAGCGGAATCCCTAGCGTTTGCAAACGCCGTATTTTTTAAGTGCGCATCCGTCCCTGCGGTATTTGCAGCGGAAGCGCAAGCGGCGCAAGAGCAGCCCGCATCGTGGCTGACGCCCGATCTTACGCGGCGAGCTTTGTCGTAGATGATGAGCGCCGTTATGACGATGATCAGAAGCGCCGAAATTTTCGTGGTGATCGAGGCGGAGGTCGTGGAGACGAGCCCTGCGACGTTTTGCAGCACGAACATGCTCGCGCTTACCAAAACGAGAGCTCCTAGGACGTGCAGAAGCCCGATTTTAAGGGCAAATCCGAAGGCCTTGACGTAGCTGCCGCCATGGGCTAGGAAATAGCTCGCCGTTAGCAGCTTCGCGTGCCCAGGGCCTGCCGCGTGGAAAAAGCCGTATATGAAAGAAAGCGCTAGGACCCATAGGATCGTGCTTGCGCTTGCATGCTCGCTGCTTGCGCGAAACGCCGTTTTGAGGCTTTTCATAAAATCCATCGTCTTTTGCGCGACAAATCCCAGCGTAGCCTCTTTTTGTGGCTCGCTTGAAATCTCGTCGCTGTCGGATGTGGCGCCGTTTTTGCTTGCGTTATTTTGCGCTAAATTTAAAGAACTCTCCCCGGGCGGCGTCGCGAGATTTTGCGTAGAATGCGCGGAATTTAAAGAATTGTCTCGCCTCGCCGCAAAATTTTCGCTCACGCCTTTATCTGCAAGCGCCGTAGAATTTGCGGGACCACCTTTTGCTTGCACGTCCTTTTTGGCGGCTTTATTAATCTGCGCGAGAGTATCCGAAGCGGCTATATTTTTTTGCGCCTCTGCTGCAGCCTCCGAAACAATATCGCCGACGGATCTTTGGTTTGATCTGCGCGCCGAGCTGGCATTGGGTTTAGCTTGCCCGCCTTGCGCAAGTTTATCCTCTGAGCCCGCAAGAATCTGCTCGCTAGATGCAAGACCGCTCTGCGCTAAATCGGAGTCCGGCGCGCCTGAAATTGGCGGTTTTTTATCTGCGATCTTCGGCTTTTCGCCGCTAAATTCTATAAATGTGGTGGCTAAATTTGAATTAGGCTTCGCTATAAAGCCCTCGCCTAGATTAATGGGCTTGTCGTCAAGCATTTTGAAATTGAAAAACCCCTGATCGTCGTTAATGGAAATTTTAAGAACGCGGTTGTTGCGCAGCTCGAAGCCGACTTTTTGATCGAACTCAAACACGAGTCTGCCCTTTTTGACGAGGCTTATTGCGTTTTTAAAATTTCCCTTGATTTGCGTGCCTACTAGGTTGCTAAGCGCGGGCTTTGCGTTTTTTGGCGCTTGATCGTAGAATTCCGCCTCGCAAAGATAGTTTTTGGGGGTTAGATAATCGGTCATCGCCTTAGTTATCTCGGCAAGCTCGCTATTTTCAAGCTTGCCATTGGAATTTATATCGTAGGTCTGCATTATGACGTCGGTAAAATTTTGAGAGAAAAGCCACGAAAAATGCAGGCTCACGATCTTGCCGTCTTGTGCGACGGGGGTAATGCTAACGTGCGCAGTGGGCGTGTATAGGGCGCACAGAGCGCACGCAAATATCCGCGAGCTAAAGATCGCGGATAAAAGTAAAATTTTAATAAATTTCATCAACTACAAATTTTCTCCGAAAACGTCGATCGTCTTTTTCATCGTCTCGTACCAATCTAGCGGCAGCTGATCGATCTCCATCACCTTTGCGCCCGTTTGCGCGGCGATGGTTTGCGCTGCCTTTTTGGAAAACTGCGGTGCGACGAAAATCACCTTGATCTTTTCCTCTTTGGCTTCCTCGATTAGCTCGGCTAAATCCGCAGGCTTAGGCTCTTTGCCCTCCACTTCGACTGCGATCTGCTTCAAATCGTATCGATGCGCGAAATAGCCCCAAGACGGATGATAAACCATAAATTTCTTTCCTTTGACGCCCGCTAATTTTTGCTTTGCGTAAGCGTCCAGCTCGTCAAGCTTTTTAGCAAATTTATCGAAATTCGCTTCGTAAATTTTAGCATCCTTAGGATACTGTTTGGTTAATGCGTCTTTAATATTTTTAGCTTGAATTTTTACAAGCTGCGGATCGAGCCAGATATGTGGGTCTAAACCGCCGTGATGATGATGGTGCTCGTGCGCCTCGTGGTCTTTGTCACCATGCTCATGATGTGCGTCATGATCGTGATCATCGTGATGTGCGCTATGATCATGTTCGTCGTGATGGTGATGCTCTGCCATAGCCATTTTAGTGATGCCATCTTCGGTGCGGATTATCTTCATCTTCGGATACGATGCGGCAAGCTTTGGTAGCCAGACTTCATCAAATTCTATACCGACTGCAAAATACAGATCGCTATTTTCTAGCATTTTCATCTCTGAAGGCTTAGGCTCGTATGTGTGCGGATCAGCGCCTTTGCCGACCATCGTATTTACCTGCAAAGTATCACCTGCGATCTGTTCAACAAAATACTTCGTAGGAAGTATGGTCGTGGTGACCGTAGGTTTGGCGAATGCTACGCAACTAGCTGCTAAAAGCGTGAAAATAAGCTTTTTCATAAAATTCCTTTCCAAAAAAATTGCGGAAGTATATCAAAAGCAACTTAGTTGCAACTTAATATAAATTTATCTAAATTTCGCTATCATCGCTTAAATTTTAAAAAAGGCGTAAAATGGATCCCAAAGATTTTTTAGCGAGTCACGATATCGCTCCTACGGCGCTTAGAGTGCAGATCGTGCAGATCCTAAGCGAGAAAAAATGCCCGGTAAGCTACGATGAACTAGTAGAACAAACGGGTGCTAATAAAACCACGATATATCGCAATATAGCGCTTTTGGAAGAGAAAAATTTGATAATTACCAGCGAAAATAATCATAAAAGCTTTTATGAGCTCACCGACGGCGCAAAAGCGTATTTTGTCTGCGAAAACTGCCATAAAATGGAGGAGATTTCGATGCCAGCTTTGCCACAAAAAAATGTCAAAAGTGTGCTCGTGCGAGGATTGTGCGAGAAGTGTGGCGGCTGAGGCGAGAAATTTAATCAAAAGCGCCAAAGAAATTTGGCTAAAACGCTAGGGCAAAATTTAACCGATTTTTAACGGATTTTTATAAAACAAACGATATAATCCGAGCGTTTCATATTTTAAAAGGGAAAAATTCAGTGAATAAAAACGATACGATAAAAGCAATAGAGAAGTTTGTAAGTTCTCAAGAAATGACGATGTTCCGCCTGAAAAAGGGTATCTACGGCGATGCTATGAAAAATCTTGATCAGGTTTTTACGCCATATAAGGAGTTTGCCGAGTTTTTCAAAAATCCCGCAAATAGGCTGCAGGAGCTGTTAGGCAACATCGCGTACGAATCGATTTTAAACTACACTGAAGCAGGGCTATCGCACTGCGAGAAGATTCACTCGATCTATTTTGTGGAATCCAAAGGATTTTTCAAAAGCGGGCTAAAGTATATCGAGCCTGATGCGACCGCGAGAGAAAGAGCCAAGAGCTATTACGACAAATTGCTGGAAAATAATGAGAAGCTTAACGAATATATCGATATCGGCTTGCAAAGGCTACATGGCTTAGAAGCAAAGGTTTTCGAGTAGACCAGGCTAGCTTTGGGATTTGATTTGCGTGGCGAAATTCTATCGCAAATTCTTAGCGCTTAAAATTCTATGATTAAATTTCACACCTTTTACAGATTTCACTTATACTATTTAATTCCGTGTTAACGCCGCTTTTAATTACGCATATAGCAAATAGGGTGGCTTCAGGAATTTCGTGCCGGCAGGCATTATCCGATACGATCAAAGAAATAATCTAAATTTTTAAAGCTCAATGAAGTGGATTTGAAACAAGCAAGCTTAGCTAAATTCCGTGGAGCGACTAAAAAGCAAGCTCTAACATAAACTAGCGCTTAGTTGGAGGTATGAATTTAAAATTTCGTGGCTAGCGCGAACGGGAATTTAAAATTTTAGCGCTTTTAAATTCCTTCGAAATGCGGAATTTTAAAGTAGGTACTGCGCCCGCAATAAGCAAAACGCAAGATTTGAAATTTGCTAGAAAATACTCACTGCAAAGTAAAATTTAAAAGCCAGGCTGCAGGGCGACGCAGCGTAAATTTTAATTTACTTTGTAGCGCAAAACGCATTCAGCAAGAAATATTTTTGGAAGCGGAAGGGGCGATAGAGAGCCGTAACGAATTATATTTGATTGCGCTAATACCGCATTGTTGGTATATGCAGTGATGCAGCCGATGCGTAAAAATTATTTAGCGGTGTCAATATGGTAAAGTGTGCGGCGTAAATTTTAACTCGTTTTGGCGCGCTGTTTTAATATCTCTATCGTGCGAGGCAAACTTAAGCGGTAAACTTATTGCGATTAGAAAATTCTGCGGATTAAAGCTTAGCGGCGAAATTAGCCTTGCTAGCACTCTGCTGCATCTTAATTTCGCCGCAAGCAGCTTTATTTATCTGCCTTTTCGGCTTTATATTGCGCTAGCAAGCTGCCTAGCTCATCTTTTATGCGAAGCTTTTCTTTCTTCATCGCATCGATCTCCAGATCGCTCATATGCACTCTGCCGGCCTGCGCGTCGGCGATCTTGTGATCCAGTTCGTCGTGCTTCTCAAATAGCGAATCAAATCGCGCGTTTTTGCCTTTTAACTCAGTGATTAAATCTCTGTATTCATGAAACATGTCTACTCCTTTAAAAAATTTATTCAAGTATATCAATAAAGCGCTTAAAACCTAATTTCAGCTATCAAATTTAGACTGAATTTCACGCATGAGATTCCAAATTTTAAGAGATGAAATTTTAGTTTTTAAAAATTTAAAACAGGCAAATTTAAATGATAAAATTTTAGGGCAGAGCTTTAAAGCCCTGCTGCTATTCGCTATTTTCGAGACGGAATTTTTTTATGAAAGAGTAAGCTGTGAATCTTTATGATCTATAATCGGCGTTGATTTTTACGTAGTCGTAGCTAAGATCGCAGCCGTACGCGCTAAACTCGCCATCTCCGAGCCCTAAATCGCACCAGATCGTAAAACTTTTTTGCTGTATTACGGCGTGAGCCGCAGCCTCGCGCACGGCGTCTAGTTCGCGATTTTGCGCGTCATAGAGCAGCACATCGTCGTATTTTATACGCAGCTTTTCTTCATCGCATTCGATACCGCAAGCGCCTATGGTGGAGGCTATGCGACCCCAATTCGGATCTTCGCCAAAGATCGCCGTTTTAACAAGCGGCGAATTGCTTAGCGCCTTCGCCGCCCTGCGAGCGTCTTCGGCATTTGCGGCACCGCTTACTTTAAATCGCACCAGCTTGGTTGCGCCCTCGCCGTCTTTTACCAGCATCAGCGCAAGCTCATGCGTAAGGGCGTTTAGTGCGGACGCGAAGGCATCCTTTTCGTAGGCGCATTTAGCGCTGCTGCAGAGCATAATCGTATCGTTGGTGGAGGTGTCGCCGTCTACGCTTACGGTGTTGAAACTCTGCTCCGCTGCCTTTTTTAGCAGCTCGTCCATATCAGCGCACGGGATTTTTGCGTCGGTTAGGACGAAGCAGAGCATGGTTGCAAGCGCGGGATTGATCATACCTGCGCCCTTGCAAACGGCTGCGATGTGAAATTTATCGCCGTTTTCCAAAGAGATTTCATACGCAAGCTCCTTTTTTATCGTATCTGTCGTCATAATGGCGGTGGCTAGGGCGTCTGAGTTTCGCGCCGAGAGGTTAAAATTTTGCGCGGCGGCGATAATTTTTTCCTTTTTGAGGCGGTATCCGATGACGCCGGTGGAGCTCATAACGGGGTTTATCAGAGCGATTTTTTTGCCAAGCTCGCTAAAAATTTCATCAATATCGGCGATGCCTTGCTCCCCGGTCATCGAATTTGCATTTTTAGAATTTACGAGGATAAAATTTGTTTTAAGCTCCCCGCCCGCGCGCTCCTGCGCCCTTTTGAAATGCCTAATCGGCGCAGCTTGAAATTTATTGCTCGTAAAGATCGCGCTTATGGCAAAGGGCTCATCTGCGCGGATAAATCCCAGATCGTTCCCCTCTTTTTTAAAGCCCGAATTTACGCCGTCAAAATAAAAGCCCTCGACATTCTGCAAGCCGCCCTCGAGCTTAGCGATTTTAAACATATCTCATCTCCTGTGGCTTGTATTTGCTGCGGATGAGTTTTTTAGTGTTGCGGATACCCTCTGCCGTGCCGATGACTAAAAATTTTACCCCAGTACCGATGAGGTAGTCGCCATCGGGCATCGGGATAAAGCGGCTGTTGGGCTCTTTGATTCCCACGACGTCGGCGTTTGTAAAATCGCGCAGGCGAGTTTCTTTTAAGCGTTTGAAGCGGATCCATGAAAAATCGGGCACCGTGATCTCCTCGATATCGATAAGCGAGTCTTTTTTATACAAAAACCGCTCCAAAATGTTTTCCATATCGGGGCGCACGCTGATCGCAGAGAGCCTTTGTGCGGCGAGTTTGGATGGCGAGACGATGGAATTTGCGCCGAGTTTTTTTAGCCTCTGCGTGTCGCTGTCATCATCGCTATTTGCCATGATGAAGTAGGGGGTGATGCGACCAAGCTCCTTTTCGTATAGGCGCACTAGCGAGATTATTGCGATATTATCGGCTAAATTTGGACTTAGCGTGATGACAGATTTCGCAGATGACAGATGCGCTTTTAGCATCGTGGTTTCTACATGCGGTTCGCCTACAATGAAATATGGATAGCGGTTTTCCTCGGCGATTTTGGCTAGAGCGGGATCGGGGTCGATCACGACAAAAGGCAGATGATTTTCGCGAAACTGCTTGGCAAGCTCGGCGCAGTAGATGTTGTTGTAACAGATAATGTAGTGGTTTTTGAGCCTTGCGATGTTGTTGATCATTCGTTGCTCCCTAAGTAAATTTTGAAGTTTGCCGTTTTTTATGACCTCGACGACGACGCCCAGGCAAAACGAAAAGGTTCCAAAGCCCATGAGTATGAATAAGACGGTAAAAATTCTACCCGCGGGCGATATCGGCGCTACTTCGGTAAAGCCTACCGTCGTGAAGGTCATACCCGCCTGATAAAAGGCATCCACGAGCGAAAAGCCCGCTATAAAGACGTAGCCTAGCGTGCCGATTAACATCATCAGCACGATGGTTATCAGTGGTAAGCGAAAAGGTCGCAGCTGGTCGTAAATTTCTGTGTAGAGGTTGATGTCCGGCTTAGTCGAGCCGGACCAGTCGAGGAATCGCTTGATCTTGTCCAAAACAGACATAAATTCCTCTTTTAGAGGTTATTTTGATTGTTTTTTCATAGTTCGTAGAGTTGAGGCGGCGACTTTAATTCGTCTGGTTGAGCCGTCTTCTAGCTGAACGCGGATGGTGCGTAGATTGACCTGGAATTTCTTTTTGGTTCTGTTATTTGCGTGGCTGACGTTATTGCCTACCATCGCACCTTTGCCGGTGATTGCGCATCTTCTTGCCATAATAAATCCTTGATGATTAAAATAAATGGCGATTATATCGAAAAAATTTCAAATTATGCTTAAAATCCGCTGCGGTTTAAATTTAGCGAAATTTATGACAAAACTAAGTAAAATTCCGCATCTTGAAATTTTAAAGGAATCTTAATGTATGTAGCACCCAGCATTTTATCAGCGGATTTCGGCAGGCTTGCGGAGGAAATTCGCGCAGTCTGCGAAGCGGGCGCCGATCTCATTCACGTAGATGTGATGGACGGGCATTTCGTACCCAATCTCACGATCGGACCGCTCGTAGCAAGCGCCGCGGCAAAGGCGAGCAGCAAGCCTTTAGACATCCATCTGATGGTTAAAAATGTGCCGTTTTTCGTCGATCTTTTTTTGCCGCTAAAGCCGAAATTTCTTAGCTTCCACATCGAGGAGGAGCAGCACCCTCTGCGCCTCATAGATCATATACGCCGCTGCGGCGTCTCGCCCGCGGTCGTGCTAAATCCGCACACTCCGCTTAGCGCGCTAGAGTTTATTTTGGGCGAGGTCGATATGGTGCTTTTGATGAGCGTCAATCCTGGCTTTGGAGGGCAGAAATTTATCCCCTCGGCGCTTGAGAAAATTAAGCAGCTGCGCGAGCTGATCGATCGCAAAGGCGCAAAATGCCTCATCGAGGTCGATGGCGGCGTAAATGGGCTGAATATCGCAGATATTGACGAAGCTGGCGCCGACGTCGTGGTAGCGGGCAACTACATATTTTCTTCAAACGACTACGCAGAGGCGATCCGTGCGCTTAAAATTTAGGCGCGACACAGGGGTAAAATTTTGACGCATAGAATCGAAAATTTAATAAATTTACTGGCTCAAAAGAGCATAAATTATTACGATTTTATCTCAAAAGCAAGCGACATTGCCGAAATTACCGAGCTTTTCGAGCCCAAAGACCTCTCGATGTGGCGGGCGCTGGGCATAGATATCATTAAACTCGACAACGGCAAAATCACGCTCAAGACCCGTGAGACGGATATTTTGGATGAAATTTTTTGCTTCGTGGATATCGAGACGAACGGCGGGCTCTCAAACGGCCAGATCATCGAAATCGGCGCGATAAAAACGCGCGGCACGCAGGAGCTGGATCGCTTCGAGAGCTTCGTTTACGCGCCCGTCGTGCCCGAAAATATCACGGAGCTTACGGGGATCTGCGCGGACGATCTGGTGGGCGCTCCGCCGCTAGCTAGCGTGCTGGAGCGATTTAGACTGTTTTTAGGCGATAGCGTTTTTGTGGCACACAACGTCAAATTTGACTACGGCTTCATCGACGCTAGCCTGCAAAAATGCGGCTTTGGGATGCTTTTAAATCGCAGGCTCTGCACCGTCGAGCTCGCGCGCCGCACGATCGAGGCGCAAAGATACGGGCTCGGCTCGCTAAAAGAGCTTTTAGGCGTGCAAAACGTCCACCACCGCGCATTTAGCGACGCCGTTTCCTGCTTTGAAATTTTCAAATTCGCGCTCTCGCACCTGCCGTGGAGCGTGCAAAGCACCGAGGATCTGATACTTTTTAGCAAAACCGCAAAGAGCCTGGCGCTGCCTAAGCCGCAGATTTCGGAGCGCGGCGAGGGCGAAATTTTATAAATCGCACGCCGAATTAAAAGATGAAATTTTAGTGAAATTTCGCGCCGCCGTTTGAGGGGTAAATTTTACGCTTTAAGCGGCGGCGCTTTAATCTGCGCGGATTGCGGTAGCATAAATTCGATCCGAGCGATTTTGGCGGGCAAATCGGCGCGTATGGACCTGGATTTTGAAATTGTACCCTTGCCGTAGCGATTGAATGCACACAAATCGCGGCGGCGCAAATTTAAAGCGCTACTGCGGCGAGATGTGATTGCGAGCGAACCGAAACGGCACGAATTTAAGCAGGCGCGGTTTTAAATCGCATTGCGATCACACCGGATTTAAGTGCAAATGCCCGCAGCAGCGCCCTTCACGTATGCCGGCTAGGTGGATCATGCAATTTTAATTTGCTTGGGCGGGTGCGGCAGCGAATGCTCGCGGAGCCTTTTTTGCTTTCGCGGTTTTGATTTTTGCGGCGATAAATTTTGCGCCCGCCCGCGGTTTTACAACCTTGCTTCGGGCGAATTTTATGAGCGCTTGCAGTCGCGCGGATGCGCCCGAAGCGTTGCGCGTTTAAATTTTAAAATTCAGTTCAGGCTGGCTCGGTGTAAATTCGAGGTTTTAAATTTTCAAATCAATAAATTTTACCTGTGCTTGCGGTCGTTTTTTGCATCTAAAAAGCTATAAGCTTAACCGCATCTGCGCCCACGCCGCAGATATGCTGAGCATGCGAGCCTTGCCGCATTCGCCCTTGGAATTTTGATTTTAGCTTGGACCTGATCGGTACGTGCCCGTACGGCAAATTTTAAAATGGAGCTTTATAAAATTTTTTGGTGCCTACCGCAAATGAAATTTCATAAATTTTTATCGTAAAACACAGCGCGATTGGGGTAAATTTAACGCAAACCCGGCTCTGTCGTAGCGGCGCGCGGTAGTCGCATCTACACTAAATTTAGCGATAAGCAAATCCGCG
Source organism: uncultured Campylobacter sp. (assembly GCF_963518785.1). NCBI lineage: Bacteria > Pseudomonadati > Campylobacterota > Epsilonproteobacteria > Campylobacterales > Campylobacteraceae > Campylobacter > uncultured Campylobacter sp. The sequence continues at coordinate 7,961 of NZ_CAUQKJ010000008.1, read as the reverse complement.
ATCTTAGTAATACAAAATTTACGCAGACGCAGCTCGCCTCTCATCAAAGCGTCATCGGAGGGCTTGACGGGCTTTGTGAGTGAGCGGAGTAATGCGTCGCCGCCATCTTTGCAAGAAGCGCGATCTTGCGATTGAGCTGTTTTTTCGCCTCAAAAAGGGCATATCGTGGGTTAAAATTCGAAATGGAATTTTATAAAGCGGATCGCTGCTTTTAAATTTACGTTGTAAATTCCATAGACTGCGAATACAGCGGTTAAATTTTAAAATTCTATCTGTCTTAATCATGCCTTGAGGTTATGTATTGCGAGGGTTCGCGAACCACTTGATTGGAAAATGAGTTTTAGATCGCACCTTGCGTATGTATCGTGCGCAGTAAAGTAAAATTTTGCGTCGTAAAATTTCGCGCCGCTGCGTTACTGCCGAGCCGTCCGCCGTCTTACCTCCCGTCCTATCGCTCCGTATTTTCAAACGCGCTAGAATTTCGGCAAAGCTACGTTTTAATGCAAAATTTATCCACTTACCGCGATCTGCGGCGGATGAAATTCTGCCGCTCGCCGCGAGACGCGCGCGGTATTTGCTTGCCGTGCATGCGCGTCATGGACCAGCATCCGTCTGCCGCAGCCTGCCACCGCTCGTCCGCCTCGTTACGCATATTTTTGTGCTATAAACCGCACGAGCGCTACATCTGCGTCAAGATCACGCCGTGCCTTTAAAGCACGCAAATCTATCCTGCATAAAATTTCGCTTCTTCGCCGTGCTCGCCGCCTGCCACACTTTGTCGTGCCTGTCTGTTGCGAGCCGTCGCCGCGCCATATCCTTGCGCACATACGCGCCGTACCCGCTGCAAGTTTTAGCGCCCGCGCCTTAAAATTTTAGCCCAAAATCCCTATTTCGCGCTGCGTCCGAGCATAAACAATCTCACCGCTTGTTCGGCGACGCGGGCTAAATTTTGTGTTGCGATCTCTTTTTCCATCGCGCGCTCAAGGCTCATCGGTTCGTTTAGGATACAAAAAAATGCTCCTATACCTCGCTCGTTACAGCCACCGGCACAGGGCGAGATGCCGCCTGCCAGCGCGATTACGGGCACGCCGTAGTGCGCGGCGATTTTCGCAACGCCGCAGGGGGTTTTACCCATCGAGCTTTGAAAATCGAGCCTTCCTTCGCCTGTGATGACGAGATCGGCGTCTTTCATATCGCGATCCAGTCCGATCTCTTCGGTGATGATGTCGATGCCCGGCTTAAGCGTTGCGTTTAGAAAGCTCACGAAGCCAAAGCCTAGCCCGCCGGCAGCTCCTGCTCCGGGGCTATTCCAAAGCTCGCGTCCGAGGTGCTTACTTACGACGCTTGCGAAATTGATAAGCCCTGCATCGAGTTGCTTTACCATTGCCGCATCCGCGCCCTTTTGCGGAGCGTAAATATATGCCGCGCCGTTTTCGCCAAAAAGCGGATTATCCACGTCGCAGGCGATAAGAAACTCACACTTTTTAATATGCGGCAGCACCGAAGTGCAATCTATCGTGGCGAGTTTAATCATATCCTCGCCCGCTCCTGCAAGCTCTACGCCATTTGCATCTTTAAATTTAAAGCCGAGCGCGCGCAGCATCCCCATACCCGCATCATTTGTAGCACTTCCGCCTATGCCTATGATAAACTTTCGCGCGCCGTGCGCGATCGCATGCGCTATCATCTCGCCAAAGCCGTAAGTGCTCGTTTTTAGCGGGTTGCGGCGCGATTTTTCGATGAGCGGCAGACCCGATGCGGACGCCATTTCTAAGATGCCTAGCTCGCCTTTTAAGGCATAGCGCGCGGGCGTTTTTTCGCCTAACGGATTTGCTACGATGACGTCCATGAACTTAGCTTTTAGCGCGTCGGCAAGGGCTTCAACGCTTCCTTCGCCGCCATCTGCGATAGGCTTGACGAGCACCTCGCAGCCTAGCTTTTCGATGCCTGATTTTACGGCATTGCCCGCCTCAAGCGAACTAAGCGAGCCCTTAAACGAGTCGATCGCGACTAAAACTTTCATATTTTTCCTTTAACTGGTATTTTAAAATTTTGGAATTTTACAGCGCGTAGGCTAAATTTACGATGACAAGACTGAAGCAAGAGTATAATTTTAAAATCTCGTTGCCGAATTTATGGGGCAAATTTTAAAATTTCATGTCGTGGAATTTTAAAATTTTGTAAGCCACAGAATTTCGGCTAAATTTTAAAATTCCGTAGTAATAGAATTTTAAAATTTTACCCCTTGAGGCTTTGTGTGTAAATTTAAAACTCCGCTATACGAAATTTTAATACTAGGGCATTTGCGTGGTACGGCTAGCTACGTAAATTTAAAGAATTTTATGTAGCTAGCCGCTGGTAGATGCCGCGTATTGCACTCCGCACGGATTTAGCGCGGTAGCGGCTAGAATAAGCTAGCCTATATCAAAAACAGCGACAAAACCCACACGCTGATCATGCCCGTAATGCCCATAATTAGCGTCAGCATTGTTTGAGTGCGGTAGCCTTGCTGCGGATTCATCTTGCTGAAATTTGTAACGACCCAAAAGTAGCTGTCATTAGCGTGCGAAACCGTCATCGCGCCCGCTGCGATCGCCATTACCACAAGCGCGCCGGACATTTCGGAGGTGAAGCCTAGTACCTGCATCAGCGAGCCGTCCACGTTAAATGCGCCCATAATCGAAGCGGTGGTGATGATCGCAACGGTGGAGCTTCCTTGCGCGGTTTTTAAGACGGCCGAGATTAAGAATGGGAAGAAAATCCCCGCAGCTTTAATGGCAGTCGCATTGTCCTTGATGTAGGTTACGAAGCCGGCGTCGGTGATGACCTTGCCTAGCACTCCGCCCGCTGCGGTTATAAAGAGGATCGGTCCTACGATTTTTAAGGATTCGTTAGTGATCTCGCTAAATTCGCCCAGTTTGCCGGTTTGCACGAGCAAAAATACCGCAAAAACTACGCCCAAGGCTAGCGCGATGATAGGATTTCCTAAAAATTGCGAAATTTCGCCCGCAAACCCGCCTACTTTTAGTATCTTGGCGACGGAGCCCAGCGCCATAAATAGGATCGGCACCAAAATAGGGGCTAGGCTTAAAAATCCGCCCGGCAATTTGCCGTATTGCTTAAGCAGATCGTCGTAGCTTTTGGCGATGACTTCATTGGCTTCGGCTTCGCTTATATGGACGTTTTTGGCGACCTTTTTAGAGAAAAAGTATGTGGCGATCAGCACCGGCAAGGACACTACCGCGCCCATTGCGATTACGAGCAGTAGATTGCCCCCTAGACCCACGGCACCTGCTGCGGCGATCGGTCCGGGAGTCGGCGGGATGAATACGTGCGAGGCGTAGAGTCCGCCGGAGAGCGCTACTGCAAGAGCGACCGGATTTTCGCCGATTTTTTTGCTGATCGCTTCTCGGATCGGGTTTAATACGACGAAGCCGCTGTCGCAAAATACGGGGATACCCACGATCCAGCCCATTATGAGCATCGCAAGCTCGGGGCGCTTCTGCCCGACTACGTTTACGACCATATCGGCGAGTTTGAGCGCCGCGCCTGTCTTTTCGAGCACGGTGCCGATGAGCGCGCCGAAGATTATGACGATACCGATACTCTTAAACGTGCCGCTGAATCCGTCGCCGATAATCGCGGGGATCTTGGCTAGCGGTATGCCCGCGACGATCGCGAGCGCCAGGGAGATAAGCATTAGCGCCAAAAACGGGTGAACGCCTGCTTTGGAGATCAAAAAAATCATCACGACGACCGCTATGGCGAAGCAGATGATTAACGCAACACCGCTCATAAAAGCTCCTTGAATGGATTTAATTTGCCCGCAAGCGGTTTAAGCTTAAGCTCCGTTTGCGCTTCAAATTTAATGCGGTAATTTTAGCGAAATTTTAATATAAAGCAAGAAAGGCGGCGTTAAATTTATGGAAATTTATGATTTATGCGAAAATGATGGACTAGCTAGCGGAGTTTATCGGTTGGAATTTATCGGTGCCGCGCGGCGGGAGGCGGTTAAAATTTTAAAATTTGCAGCGTTTGGCTTGACGCACTGCGCGGCGGCGGAAATTTTATCGCAGATCTGTCGTCGCGGCGCAGCAATGGCGGCGATGCGCTTGCGCTTTACGCGCAACTTTGGCAGCTTGGGGGCGTGAGCGACGTGGACGGATTTGCGGCACTTGCTACTGCGGCAGCGGCGATCGAAGGCGTAGTATCGACGGCGGCAGCGATGAGGCAGCGGTGGCGGGACTTTTGATATACAATCAGCGATGATAGAATTTTGATCGTAATACTTGCAGCGGCGATAAAATTTTAATTGAATAGGTATCGGCGGCGGTTGAATTTTATTAAAACTATATGAAGTAGCGGCAAAATTTTGATTTTAGCGTCGCCAGAGAAACTGTTTTTACAAGATGGAATTTTAATCAAAGGTAGAAGCGGCGTCGGTGGAGCTTCGATCAAAACGGCGCATAGCGGCTAGGATAAAAACCGGCGACAATGCCCGATCTCTAAAATTTTGATCCAGAACACTCGGGATGCTAGAATTTTTAGTGATAATCTTAGCTCGCCCGAGTTAAAATTTTGATCGAGAGTATCTGGCGATAGAATTCCATTCAAAAGCTAGCAATAGAGAAATTTTGCGGCTTCGAAAACGGCAAGAATTTTACTATTTTAAGGCAACGGGAGGAGGGGGATTTACAGCTTTTTATACGATTTTTTTGCGAGTCTGCCGTAATCTTTTCACAATTTTTTAAAATTCCAGACGGTATTTGCACGGTTTATATGTGACGAAATTTTCCGGTTCGTAAAATTTATAGAGCCATTTAAATTTACAAAGTCGCTTAAATTTATAAACTAGCGCCTCTTTTTGAGCGCTCTTTGCGCGTGTAAATTTTAATCGACAGCTCTATCTAATCCGCAAAATTTTAGTTTTTGAAATTTTATAGATTTTCGAGCTTGCGTTTTGGCTGAAATTTTGATCCACGACCTCGTCCGCCGCAGCTTTCGCCCAGGCTTCGTCGAAGTTTTGCCCGTTTAAATTTGCGCTACTGGAGTAGAGCCAGTCAAATTGCCTCAAAAACTCCTCATGAGCGCACTCTTTTACGACGCGCACGGCGGTGCCGTTCGGATATAAAAAGGTCGTTTTTCTCGCGCGGCGCACTAAATTTTTAAATTTAGCGGGCACGCGAGCGAGATTTTTTAGCTCGCTAAGCTTAGCCGTTGTTATGAGGCAGGGTTTATCCGCGGCTCGGCGTTTTAGCGCGTTTATCTCGCGAAAATCCTTGCTCAAAAATCCCGCCGTCGTATCGGTCTGCGCCAAATAGATCATCTCTTCTCCAAATTTACGCCTTTTTCCTATCTTTAGCCAGCAAAAATATGCACGAGATGATGAGCGTAAAGCCGGCAAAATCAAGAAACACGAACTCCGTCCCCAGCCAAAAATAGGCAAACGCCGCGGCGCTCACCGGCTCGATACACGCTATCATGCTCGCCCTGCTTGCGCCTATTATCTTTAGCCCCATCATATAAAAGCTAAACGCGCATATCGTGCCAAGGATCACGACCGCGGCAAGCGCCGCAAAGCCGTCCGCGTCACTCACGCTGCTTAGCTGCCAAACCCGCGTGTAAAGCGCGAGCGCGCCGCCGCCGATGACCATGCCCCAGCCTAAATTTAGCGCAATGGGGTATTTTTGATTTAGCTTCGTTGGGATGAGGCTGTAGATCACGACGCCAAGCGCGCTAATGAGGCACCAAACCAGCGCCTCCGCGCTGATAACGAGCGAACCCAGATCGCCGTGAGTGGCGAGCAGCACGACGCCCAGCACCGCGAAAATGAGCGCGATGAGCTCGACCTTTTTAGGCACGCGTCGTTCTAAAAAGCAAACAACGGCAAGGATGAGCGCGGGCGCGGAGTACTGGATCACGGTCGCGACGGCGGCGTTTGAGAGCTCGACACCGCAAAAGTACGAATACTGCGTCATCATAAGCCCAAAAAACGCATAGATGAGCAGCTGCGGCAAAAGCACGCGATCTTTTAGCGGCGCAAAGGCTAGGCGCGGCGAGCGAGCGATGTAATACGCTACCATCGCAAGCCCGGCGAGGCCTAGGCGGTAGGGTACGAGCCAGCCCGCGCTAACGCCCTTTTGCGTGAACAGATACTGCCCGCAAACACTGCTAAATCCCCATAATACGCCGCCAAGAAGCGTGATGAAAACGCCGAAAAATTCGCTCTGAGATCTCATTTGCCGCCTTAAATTTAAAGCCAAAGTATACAAGCTTATGCTTAAGCTGGGGTTAAATTTGGGGATTTGGCGCGGCGCGATGAGCAAGGTAGGCGGAATTAAATTTAGACAAATGTAGCAAAAATAGGCAAAGATTTAAATTTGTGTGCGTCCGAACGCAATACGCGACGACTAAATTTTGACGAAATCGGCGAGAATTTTAAATTTGAGCGGATGGATAAGGAGGGCATTGCAAAATAATCTTCGAAGTTGTATTGTAAATTTTGAACGCGACAAGATGAGTGAAAATATCGCGCAGCTATATGAGGCGGTTTTAAATTTAATCGCACGCAAACTCCCGTCCTTACTTCATGCCTTACATTCGCAGCTTTTTAAGAATCGGCTCAAGCCACAGCTTGGAGTTTCCTCTTGCTCGCAAGCTGCTTTAGCGGAGTGAAAAAGACGGGTAGCAAACGCGGCGAATAACAAATAGCCTGCGAAGCTTAAAATTTTAAAACTAGCAACGTATATTTCTTTTGCGGTTGCAAATTTGCGAAGCAAAAAGCGCACTAAAATTCAATGCTTAAATTTTAAAACTTCAAACTCTCTTGTTCTAATAGTCGCAAATCCACAATCTTTCGCCTAAATTTGGCGAAATTCGCGTCCAGATCGCGTTTGCGTTTTACGGCGATATCTATAAACTCGTCCTCTTTTTCGATACCTACAAATTTTCGTCCTAGTAAATTCGCAGCTACGCCGGTCGTCGCAGAGCCTGCAAAAGGATCACAAACGACGCTATTTTGAGTGCTCGCCATTAAGATTAACCGCACCAAAAGCGGCAGCGGTTTTTGCGTCGGATGTTTGCCGCACGCCTTCTCCCACGGTGCGATCGCGGGCAAGCTCCATACGTCGCGCATCTGCTTGTTGCCGTTTAGCTTTTTCATTAGCTCGTAGTTGAAAATATGCTTAAATTTCTCACTTTTTCTTGCCCAGATGATCTGCTCCGAGCCGTGCGTGAGATAGCGGCAGCTAAAATTCGGCGGCGGATTGGTCTTCGCCCACGTGATGACGTTTAGAATTTTATAGTCCAGCTTTTGCAGCGCCCGACCGATTGAAAATATATTATGATACGTCCCGCTTATCATTACGCTGCCGTTGTTTGCGAGTGCATCTTTGGCGAGCGCGAGCCATTCGAGATTAAATTTATCTATCTCGTCGATACCGTAGCTTTTGTCCCACTCGCCCTTGTTTACGCTTACGATTTGCCCGTTTTGAATACTGAGTCCATCGTTTGAGAGAAAATAGGGCGGATCGGCAAAAATGAGGTCAAACTCGCCTTTAAATTTAGGCAAAATATTGAAGCAATCGCCTTTAAAAAGCTTAAAATCATCGGCTAACTTAAACATTTTTAAGCTCTTTTATAAAGTAATAAAGCGTGGCGAGATTATAAATTTTAACGCTTTTGTAGGCTTCTTCCAGTTTGTTTTTAGCCGCCAGCCACCCCTGTCCGTCGGTTATCCAGATAAATTTAAATCCGCCACAAAGCGCGATCTTTTGTGCTATTTCGATATAAGACCTTGCGACTTCATTTAGCTTCGAGCCGCCCGTGCCGTAAAAATTCGCCTCGATCAGATATGTTACGCCGCCTATGCTAATGACGAAATCGAAAATCTTTTGATCGCTTCCTAAATTTAGAGCAAAATTCCTACTGCTGACCTCGGTTTGAAAGCAGATATTTTCACT